>DNDT01000443.1 GCA_003487525.1 Flavobacteriales bacterium | reverse complement strand
ACTTGATTATCATACCAGGTTTAATGTTTGCAAACAAATTAAATGCCTCGGTTCTCCCACCACGTAAAGACATTCGAGAAAAACACATTTCTTCTTTTTGTAATCGACACCAAGTCTTTCCAAAATTGTCGATACACCATTGGTGGTAAGCTTCCTTATCTTCCTCAGTAACGACATTTGGTATTTCAAATTGCTGGTTCATGCGAAGTAGTGAACACCAGTGAACGTGGGAGGGAGCAGTAGTATATAGTAATGGAGAAGGTAATTGTCTATCAATGGAAACACGGTGGTAATTGCGTATTGCCCTCGATAAGATTTCCACGTCATTCTTACAATACTCGATAGCTTCATTTTTGAAATTCCAGGTATCGGTTTGACTAGCATGCCATTCTTTTAGTTCCTGGTAACTCCCGTCAGAACCTTTAAACCATGAAGGAACATCAAAGTATTTCCAATCAGGGATATGGCCTTGGTAATTGAGATTTTGTTTGATACTGAATAAATGGGGGAAACACCCCTTTTTAATTTCGGCACTGACAGTAGTAGCTATTTGTGATAAACTTCCAACTAAATGACACATTGAATCTCTAAAGATTGCATTACGGTACTTGATTTGAAGAATCTTTCCACCACGAGGAGTATACGTTGTTTTCTCATCATCGTTGATCATGTATTCAAGTAATAAACGATTATCGTACCCTTTGGCGTTGTGTGCAAAGAAAATATTCTTTCCACCATTTTCAATTCTTGTACNNGTTTGGCTACCCATAGATAGGGAGTGTGTACTCTAGGCTTAATATTGAGAATAGTAGCACTTGTGAATATCCCGTTTTCATCGGTAGGAAACGATTTACCAGCCTCATCCATTGTTTGCTCATACGTTAATTGTTCTTCAGATAGAATATCTAGGGTGGATTCACAATCAATTGCAAATACCTTGTATTCATCCTTTGCTTCAGAGTCTAGACCATTCTCAATAATCTTTTGTTTCTTTTCCACATATTTTAGAATACACCTAGTAAGGTCGTTGTAGTCACCACCTCTCTTGTGGGTGATATTACAAACCAAGCACATAAAGAATTCGCATTCACTTTCTTTATGGAATTTCCCACAATACTGACACTTGTGAGGAGTCTTTGGTTTATAAGAGCAGTGCTGGATACACGCATGGTTTCTCTGTTCTCCATAGTATATATCCTGACACTGGTAACAAAACTTTGCAGTTGTTTTCTGTTTTGACTTTATAAATTCTCGAACATTGTTGATTCCAACATAATGTTGTTCTTTTAAATCCAAGTAAATGAATAACCAGTTATCAGGGATAGCTTGTGAAGTAGAAGGTTCAGGCAACTCGTAATTGTTTCCAAAGACAGTAATTGGTCGTTGATCATGCTGCATAAAAATCGAGAGGGCATAGTCAGGATACATTGCGACTATTTTGGTTAATTCAGCAGGAGTAACTTTATCGCCCCAACCCATTTCACGCTGGAGGTTTCTGGCATCGATTTTTAAACGAGTTTCATTTTCATAATACATGCGGTAGTCTTTTTTTAGCAGAAATGCAATGGCAGCACAACAAATAGGTCCATCGTTATCCTCGTATATCTTGAAGAATTTTTTTCCATTGAGGTACAAGTACGCAGGAGGTTTATAGTAACTGTTTTCAATTCGAGACCGACCAGGACCACCACCCAGGTTGAACGAGTTCTTATCGTAGTAAAAGAAAAACGATAAATCCTCGAGAGAGAACGTATCGTTACTTTGAGATATTTCTTCAATCAGATCGTCCACAAAAGAAATAGTTAATGGACCTGTTAGCATGCTATGAGCAGTTTTTGAGGACCCAATAGAATTGACTCCAAATATCCCCATAATGTGTCTCTTTGCTTCTCGCTCAGAAACGTCCAAGTAATCTTGGTAAATTTATTAAACCTTTATATTTGCCAATAATCTTTTTTCCTAGAGCTTCAACCAATGCCACAAGGTACTCTCGCCCTTCGTATCCTTGGTTGCGAAGACGGAATTTCTCCAAGTACGGTTTTCCATTCTTGTTTTCAGATTCACTAATAAATTGAGGAGCAGGAGCTACGGTGGCTTGGGTCTGGAAATTGTATGACCGACGTAGCATACAAAATTTAAATTCTGTTTATGGAATAAAGAATTTTTGGTTTTTAGATTTTTATTAGGGTTACTAATGCTCGAATTCTATTGGTCTAAATTCTCCGATCTATTTTTCCGCAATAATTTTTCCGCAATAATTTCTCCGCAATAGTTTCTCCGCAATAGTTTCCTCATTTGTTTGTTTGTTATTCCTCGTCATTGCAACTGCATGGATTAAACAAAAATTCTGAAATAGAGTTCCATCGACATGAGCTCCATGCAAGCAACTCTGATGTAGCCAACAATAAAGAGAGTAGAGCAGCTACTAGTGTAATAGGGTCGTCAAAGTTTGGTATTTTTGCCTTTTGAAATAACGCCATACAAAATTGCCACTTTTTTGCCACGAAAAATTTTTTGACATTTCATTTATGGTAAAGAAATATCACTCACTCAAGTATAGAATTACACGATTACCTTTTGAATTACAAGAAATTATTTTTGAAGAAACAATCTGGCTAGATCTACTTGCGGGATATACCCAAAGCGCTCTTAGGCTGATCTTTTCAAAC
>DNDT01000050.1 GCA_003487525.1 Flavobacteriales bacterium | reverse complement strand
CCAGATTATTCATATTCCATTCAAATCCGGTAGCCGAATTCTTCAAGATCTCAATTTGGTAAGGAGTATACTTTTCCGATAAATGAAATTCTCGCCCGAAATAACTGAGGATGTCCGAATAGGGAGAAATGGGAAGTCTGAAATCAGTAAATATTTCCAACAAACTGAAAATGATTTCGAGAATAAATATAAAAGAAAACAGCTTGAACATTTTATGCACGACACCCTCCAGCCTCCCATAGTATATAATAAAAAGGGACAAAAAGGAGCACATGTAAACAATCAACACATATTTTACGGAATCAAGTGGGTCTGAACTCCATAATAAAGAAAGGGTATACCATGAAACAAAGGCAAAAAAGAACCTGTGAAACTTTGATTCAAGAATCGGAAAAACCAGGATGCGCCTGTTTTCATAGGTAATGTACATGGCTGTTGCCACGAGCAGCAAATGAAATAAGTAGACCTTGGAATAAGATATGCCACAGCCGATTGCCGCCGAAAGCAAAAAGGCATAATACAGGTATCTTGAATTTATAATCAAACGAGGTATGTTGTGACTGTTAAATTTAAATTCTTTTTCAATTTCATTGCTCTGGGAGTCAGAGTTCAAAAAACCGGTTTCATTTCTACTCAATATCAGGCAATTCAGCCCGGGCATTTTTTGCAATGGCCAGGTTCCAGTAAATGATGTAAACCATACTCAGGAACATGGTTCCAGAATAAAAAAACAAGGGCCAGAAATAATTTGCGCTATTCATTGAAATAATGAAAAGCATTGCCAGGCTCGAGAAATTGCCAATGGTCGTAATAAACAGAAAAGTCTTTTGCCTGTTCAATATTTGTGGAAAAGCCGAAATGGGTGAACTGATAAAGTTAAATGCGATCCACGGAATTAATATTTGAGCAATCGTACCGCTTTCCTCATAACCGGCACCTAGAATAAGGTCAAAAATTCCGGGTACAATAAAAAACAGGATTGCAAACATGGGTAGTGAATACGTGCTCAATCCGACTACCGACTTCTTTAACAAACCGTAGACATCCTCACCCCTGCTGTATATTTCGGATGTCTTTTGGTAAAACACCTGTGAAAATGCCATACCCACCAAACCAACCGGTCCTCTTAAGACACGGTAGACCAAATGATAATTTCCCAAAACCGAATACCCAAAAAATCGCTCGATGATAAATACCGAACCATACTTCTGAAACATGTCTATGAATACCTGCGGTAAATTGTATTTTGGAAAATTAATGTATTGGGATGCCATCGATCTCACGTTCTGAAGGCTGATAAAATCAAAATCCGAACGATCTGTTTTTAAAAAGTGAGTGAACAACACGGCAAATGAAACCAGCTGTCCGGCGACAAATCCAATGATTAATCCAAATTCATAGGCAAAAAGAATTCCCAATGCGCTTGTAACTACAAAAACCGAAGCACCCTCGAGCATCTTCGACAACGAAATCACCTTGTATTTTTTATTTCTGATCATCCAAAAATTGATGGACTGATAACTTCCAAAAAACAGGATCGACAACGGTATCAAATAAGACACCTTCCCCAATTCCTTTATGTAAATGAGGTCGGGATAATACCACATTATAGCCAGAAGAAGGATGAAAATTGCCAAAGAAAAAAGGACCACCGTAAGCAAAGACAGGATCAGGACGTGGAAACCATCAATTTTCTCCTTAGGCAGCACCACGGCCTGTTCATATCTGGCTGTGGCTATCACGGACAATATGGACGCAATGCTCATGTAAATGGCGAGATAACCAAACTGTGTCGCCGAATAAAACTGGGTATAAACAAAAAGAGTGCCAATCAAATTGAACATCTGACCCAATCCATTTCCGGAAAAAAGGGTAATTATATTCCTGGAGAATTCACCCTTTAAAACTTCGCGATTTAATTTGATCAATNNAAGAAACAATATCGCTTTACTTGGCCACGTTGACCGCTCTTTTTTCTCTGATTACCGTTACTTTAACCTGGCCCGGATAGGTCATTTCCTTTTGAATCTTTTGAGCCAGATTGAACGACATGGTACTCACCTCTTCGTCGCTTACCTTATCACTTTCGACAATAACCCGAAGTTCCCTCCCGGCCTGAATTGCATATGCATTGGAAACGCCTTTGTAGGACATTCCAAGGGCTTCAAGTTCCTTGATCCTGTTTATGTAGGATTCCGCTATTTGTCTCCTTGCTCCCGGTCTTGCACCCGATAAAGCGTCACATACCTGAATAATTGGGGAAATTAAACTGGTCATTTCTATTTCATCGTGATGCGCCCCAATGGCATTGCAGATTTCGGCGTTTTCCTTAAATCGTTCTGCCAGTTTCATTCCAGCCAAAGCGTGCGGCAACTCGGTTTCTTCCTCCACCACTTTTCCGATGTCATGCAGCAGACCGGCCCGCTTTGCCTGCTTTGGGTCAAGGCCAAGTTCTGCGGCCATTATGGAAGAAAGGTTGGCAACTTCCCGTGAATGTTGCAACAGATTCTGACCATAGGAAGACCTGTATTTCATTCTGCCGACAAATCGAACCAGTTCAGGATGAAGGTTGTGTATATTCAGATCAATACAGG
>DNDT01000525.1 GCA_003487525.1 Flavobacteriales bacterium | reverse complement strand
ACCGCCGTAGTCAAGCATATTGGTTTCGCCGTTGCTGAATATTTGTATGTGACTTGCCCTGTCCATATACACAACCAGGTCGCGCTGGAAGTCGAATTTTTCCGGTAAGAAGGGAGCAATCTCGTACACCTTTTCGTTATAAAAACACTTAAACCGGTCCATCTCCTGGTACACAATCATGCTGTCTTTGACCTGATACATCAGAGGTTCGTACGAGGCAATGGTTGCAATCTTGCCCTTATAAAAGGTCTTGAAATTACCCACAACGTCCACGTAAACGATTCTTCCCCGACCCATCCAATAGGACTTGGGCTGGAAATTTTCCACGTCGTAAATCTGGCCTTTATAAAAGGCCTTGAATGTCCTTGAATTGTTGTCCATGTATGCCACAATATCCTGTCCGACTTTAAAATCGACATCATCCACAAACTCATTGATCAGATGCGTCTCTCCTTTATAGAAGATCCAAAAATTTCGGTCTTCGGCTGTAATCAGTGCAGCGATATTCGAACCGGATGCTATCTTGCTGATCTTGCTACCTACCCATCTGAGCCGTTTGGAATATATTTTTCCATTGTAGTATGCATTAATTGAGTTGTAATAGTAATCGTAGTATACAATTAAACTGTCACCAATCGAGAATTCCTTGGTATTGGCACTTAACACCTGGACTTTCCCCTGATCGTAGACCTTCAGGATATCCGTCATTGAATATGCAACAAGAAATTCAGTCACAACATAATTCCGAACACTTCCAATCTCAATTTTTTTTACTTCACCGTTTTCGTATATTTTAAAATTGTCCGCGTAATCAACATATGCCACACAGGTTCCCCCAACTTTATAGGATTTTATCGCCTGTTCTTCGAGCAGTTTTTTCTCGCCCTTGTCAAAAACATAAAAACGATTACGGAAGTCCAGATAAGCGGCCAATCCACCATTTTGACCTAAACCGATAAGGGTAAACAGGACCGAGAACAGAAAAAGGCCTGCTTTAACAAAGGAGCCACGCATGCGATTTATTTTGGGTTGTAAATTAAACTTTTTAGCAGTGGCTCATCAAACAAAACCAGATATGCCCGTTGCAATTCTTCAATTGTGTAATCAGGATCAATGTCTTCTTTTACCGGATTTTCAGGTTTTAGTGAATCCAGGAAGAGATCGTATTTCTCCGATTCATGCTCAAATTCTTCGATGACTTTATAGGCTTCGGTTATTTTTCCGTAGCAATTCTGCAAGTATTTTGAACACAAGGGATATTTGACCCTCATTTTAATCGCGTCCAGCGTTGTCCCTTCCAGCTTGTGAAGCCGATACATGCATATCATGGTTACGGTAGCAAACTTTTTTGATTTACAGCTTTCCTCAAAAATTTGCTTCTTCGGAAGTAATGCAGGCAGTACGTCTTCGATAATTTGAATGGCATTTTGATATTCACCAACGAGGAAATAACAAATGGAAATCAACTGACATACTTCGTCATAGGGAATATCGGTTTCGCGTTTTCTTAATTCCTTGCCAATGAAATGGAGAGCCGAACGATAATCGCCAATCTCCATATAACTTTTACCGCGTTCAAAATTGCTTTGACCGTAATTGTAATACGGCACACCCTGATTTATCAATCCCGATTCGATCAATACCTTTCCCAGTAACCTGTACGCCACGATTAAATCAAAGTTCAATTTTCTGGGAGCGTTGTCGTCGAATTCGGTAATGGCAAGCTCCAATAACCGGATGCAGAGCCCGTGTTTCTTGCCTTCGATCAGCTGAAGAATAAATTCTTCGAGTTTATCGTTGGCTTTATGGTGCCTGAGCTCCTGATCTTTTACGGGTACTTCGACGATGTCGAGCAGCAAATTTCCGGTACTTGAAACCTCAGTCTTATTCAGTACGCTGTACGCCATGTTAATCCGTTGAATCTGCTTTTCCTGGCTTTCCATTTCAACAATGGTAACGGCGGCGCATTTCCGGCGGTGTGCGGATAAAAATAAACGGATGTAGTTTTTTTTAAGCTCTTCTCGTTCGAACTTTTCTTGAAGTTCTAAAATTTTTATTGCTTCTGGTACGATCATTTCTCAAATACAAGTCTAAATATAATAAATGTTCAAGCTCATAAAATGTATGTGTTCTGTTAGATTTATCTTTGGAACTTCATCACCATGGTTCAAGCAAGAAGAATGTATGCTGAGTTGATTCTCCCGCTTGCCGCTCCCGGAACCTTCACTTATTCGATCCCCGGAAATTTGCAAAGTGAAATCCAAGCCGGAAAGCGGGTTGTAGTCTCCTTTGGAAGAGGTAAAAAACTCTTTACCGCTCTCGTAATCCGAACAACGGAAGAAAAATGTGAGCTGGAAACCAAGGATATTCTAGACTGTCTGGACGATGAACCGATCCTTGGCGAAAAATCAATTGAGTTCTGGAACTGGATGTCTCAATATTACATGTGCAGTATTGGTGAAGTTATGTCGGCGGCTCTTCCCGGAATAATGAACCTTACCAGCGAGACCAGTTTGAGTGTGAACGATAAATCCGGATTCAATTACTCGGATTTGGATCAAAAAAGCCGCATGCTGATCGATATCCTCGATAAAAATCCCGGAATAAACATTTCCGAATTGGCCCGGTTTATTGGCAAGTCATTTGGCATAAAAAAACTAAAGGAACTTGTCGACAGTCAGATCGTTGTCGGTCAGGAAGAACTTTCGGAGAAATACAAGGTTAAAAAATCGGAATGGATCAGCCTTTCGGATGAAGTAAAAAGCAACGTCAATTTAGATGATGTCATTTTAAAACTCAGCCGGGCTCCAAAACAACTTGAGGCCTTGATGCATTTTATCGAAATGAGCGGATGGGATGGAGAAAGATTTGATTCGGAAATTCTCAAAAAATCCGATTTCATGAAATCCTGTCGCATATCACCTGCCGTCATGCGGGGACTGATAGAACGAGGGATTTTTGCCGTCGAGTGGAGAAACGAGAGTCGGATAAATACAGGCACATCTTCCGAAGTGCATCCGCCAAAAACACTCAACGATCTTCAGTTGCGTATCCTTGAACAGATCAATCGTCAATTTGAGGAAAAGAACGTGGTATTGCTTCAGGGCGTAACATCTTCCGGGAAAACCGAAATCTACGTTCAATTAATCGAAAAATATCTTGAGGCCGGAAAGCAGGTATTGTACCTGGTCCCCGAGATTGCCCTGACGAAGCAACTGATCCAGCGACTGACTCACTATTTTGGAAACAACATAGGCATCTACCACTCGAGGCTGAGCCAGCAGGAAAGGGTAGAGGTATGGAAAAAAGTAAATGGTTCAGCGTCGGACCGGCTTTCGATTGTATTGGGTGCCCGATCCGCTGTTTTTTTACCATTCAGGGAGCTTGGCCTGGTCGTAATCGATGAAGAACACGACCGTTCGTACAAGCAACAGGATCCCGCCCCACGATATATGGCAAGGGATTCGGCAATTTTA
>DNDT01000294.1 GCA_003487525.1 Flavobacteriales bacterium | reverse complement strand
AGAGGAAGAAGTAATGCAGGTCCTCTGGAAATTGCAACAGGCTTTTGTAAAAGATATCCTGGAATTTTTCCCGGAGCCAAAACCTGCCTACAATACCGTTTCCACAATTATTCGCATTCTCGCTGACAAAGGATTTGTCGGCCATAGGGCCTTTGGCAAGTCCCATCAGTACTTTCCGATTGTAAGTAAATCAAGTTACAGCAGATTTCAACTTAAAAACCTGGCGACCGGATATTTCAGCGGATCGTTTAGAAGCCTGCTGTCTTTTATGGCTGAGGAAGAAAATTTAAGTCTCCGGGATATCGAAGAGCTAAAAAAAATCGTTACCAAACAAAAGAATAAATCATGATGTATTACCTCCTTCAAGTTAATGTGCTTCTGATTGCGTTCTACCTTATATATAAACTATTGCTCAGTCAATTAACATTTTACAGGTTGAACAGATTCATATTGATGAGTATACCATTGACTGCCTTGCTCATTCCTTTTTTACGAACATCGGGTTTCAATGAAGTAGCTGCTTCCTATGTTTTGCCAATGGTGTCTTTGATAAATGAGGACCTGCCGTTCACGGAACTTAAGTCGTCAAAAAGTTGGGCACCGATACTAGGCTGGATTTACCTTTCCGGACTGGTCTTCTTTTCGATCCGATTCCTGGTTGCGATATCCGGTTTGGTTGGTTATCTGCGAAACATAGATTTTAAGAAGGAGAATGGATTAAAGATTGCCCTTGTATCTACCAAAGAACAGTCGTTTTCATTTTTCAATTTCATCGTGATCAATCAGAAAGACGCAGGGATTTATGATATGATCGTTTCACATGAAGAGGTGCACGTTCGATTGCTCCATAGTGTGGATAAGGTGATTGCAGAATTACTTTCATGTATATTCTGGTTCAATCCGGTCGTTCACTATTTGAAAAAGGATGTGACCAACAATCACGAATTTGAAGTTGACAGCATTCTTGGAACAAGCAAGGAAGAAGGAGAATACATACATGGATTGAGTCAAAGCTTCCCTTTATTAAGTGAAAGGAAACTGGCAAATTCATTCAGTTCCAAATCCAACCTATTAAAACGTATAACCATGATGACAAAAGCTCCTTCGAACAGCGCAAGCAAACTAAATTACCTGTTGTTAATACCAGCCGCCATGCTTGCTGTATTGAGTTTTTCCTGTGCGGAACAGCTGGAAGATAATTTAAGCACGGAGGCACCATCTCCTCCTGCTGTTCCGGATGATGTTTATTCAGGAGAGCGGGTAAAAGAAGTGACAGAAATGCCGCAGTACACTGGTGGAAATGAAGCTTTATATGTCTTTATGGCCGAAACAATCAAATACCCGGAAGAAGCCAAAAAGGAAGGGCTGAGTGGAGTCGTTTACATATCATTTGTAGTGGATGTTAAAGGTGCGGTTACTGACGCAAAAGTTGTCAAGGGAATTCATCCCGTGCTGGACAATGCTGCCCTCGAAGTTGTCAAAATGATGCCCGACTGGATTCCGGGTAAAATAGGCGACAAGGAAGTTTCTGTTGAATTTATGCTGCCCATTTCATTTAAGCTGAATGATTCTGAACAGGGCGATAAGAAAAAGTCGGAATAGAGAAACAGTTACGGCGTAATTATAATCGAACCGCGCTCTTTGTCCTTGACAAGCAGCATGCTTTCATGCGTGCTTCCAATATTGAGGTGATGCATGTTTTCTTGTTCCGGAGAAATTTCCGTAAATATTGAATTATAGATACTTACCTCAGATATCTCATCTATTTCTTCACTCTCTGAATGGACATGAAATGAATGAAGGTCCTTGTCCCATTCTGCTCCGATGTACCTGAACATGAGGCGACTTCCGTTTACGGTAACCGAGAAATGCTCTTCCAGGTACCACTGGATAACGGTCCAAACCGCTTCTTCGCTTAAGTCATCCTTGATTTTCACATTTTTATTGGCCGATCGAAGTGCTTTTTCAAAGTCGTCCATGAAAAGCTGCATCGATATTTCGAGGCGATTGGTCTGCTCATTGAGGTTTATTTCTGTGATGGAGACATGGTATTCATGTCCCTCAACAGTGGAGAACAATGTAATTGCAAATAAGGCGGACAACAGAACTTTAATCACTGTTCAGGTTTATACGAGAGAATGTTAAGCAAAAGTTTATAAGACCCGGGTACCCCGGCCGGAATGTGTCTGAAAAATGAAATTCCTGTATAAATAAAGGCTCCTTTTCCATAATCTCCCACTATTAAACTTCCAAGATCCTCTTCTTCACCATGATCGGACCAGCCAAACAGAACCTGGTACTTTTCACTTCGTTCACCGGCGAAATACAAACCGCGTTCCTGGTTCCAACCCTTAAAATCATCACCATTCAACTTGTAGGGTTTGTTCACGATGGGGTGCAATTCATCGACGATACGAACGTCGGCCGCTTCATCCGTGACCCTGTTTCGTGAGATTTCAAAAGGATAGGGAGCAATTTCCAAAGGGTTGATTCCCTGGCTGGTTTGGTACATTACAACCACGGTTCCTCCGTTCTGAGTGAACGTGTGGATTTGGTCCACATATTTTTTTAGTGCCGGATTGACATTGATACTCCTGATTCCAAACAACAAAACGTTGTAGTATTCAAGTTCACCGGATAGAATATCTGATTCGGTAATTTCTTCGATGGCGCAACCTATGTCTTTCAGATAGTTGACTATTTCATTATCAGGACCAGAAATATAAGCAATACGGCCCGGCAAGCGGTTGAACTCGATTGGCACAACTTGCGCAGAACAGGGAGTAAGCACAATTTGTGGTCGTATGTGATCGTATTCAATCTCCTGGAATTCCAGACCGAAGGTGTCAGAGTCATTGACAAATAGAGCGCGAAGCCCTTTATCTTCCAACATAAGGTCGGCATAGGTTAATTCGAATGGTACGTTTACGCTGGCTCCCGAAGTTTCCAAATGAATGGGCGAAAAAGCCGTGCATTTCAGGGATGAATCACCGATTAAAACCAATTCTCCGTTCACCGGATTGTTCGAATGAGACGAGACCACAACGTTTCCGGTAATTTTTCCATTACCCGGGAAATAGATTTTTCGATCAAAGGCCAGACTGATTTCGGGAAGTATTCGAATGTTCTTTTTCAATCCACCTTTTACGCGATCCGTCCAGAAGTACTGGATTGGAATGAAATAGCTAATGACTCTTCCGGAAATGTTCAAATTGACCATGGCAACCGGACAGTTCATGTCTGAACCCGAGGTTTTCAGATAATCGCTGTCGTAGTGATACCGATTATCCCAGGGTTCATCGACCCAATAAGGATTGCTGAATCGCGCATGTTTCCAGGCTTCGAGTAAAAACGTGTCCTTGAACAGCTCATTGTTCAACAAGGGCCTGTTCCAGGTGAATTCATTATCACCTTGATATACCATTGAAATCAGTGACACGTTCGAGTCACTTCTGTTCAATAATTCGGCATGTACGACAATGGTGTCTCGATGCGTGAAATCCGGTCGATCTGCTTTTAGTTCAATCGAAAGTCCAAGGCAGCTACCAATAATCGCATCCAGATTTTCAAGTTTGTAACTGAACCGGTTTGAATAAAAGGTCAGTTTGGCTACCTCGTCCCGTAGAGCCAGCAATGCCGAAAGGCTTGAAACAGGGCTCTCAGCATCGAAATGAGCAATGATCTCATCCAGTTTTGGAGTCATGTCAAGCCACTGTCGGTCTATTGAATCGAGTAGATTGGGATTAAGAATTTTTCCGGGCTCATACATTCCTTTTACGTATTCGAGGTATTCAAACTGGTCCCCCCTGGAGGGCGATGACCCAAATCCCTGAGTTTTATGCTGGCTCCGGCTTAATGCAGCCAGCTCATTGTATGAGTAACCCAATACGGAATTGTACTGTCCAATATTTATCTCCGTGATTAGCTGATCGTTTTTTGCGCGTTCGGGTAAGGTTTTATCCCACCAGGAGCTGGCGTTAAAATAAAGAGAGCCCGGAGACCATATCCCCATTTTCCGGAGATTGCCCGGAAAATAGGATGAATCACCACAAAGATCAAAGGCTTCGGCACTCAAAATGGCAGATGCCTGATGATGACCGTGTCCTGCATAATTGGTTGGGGGGAACCTGTTGATAATGACGTGAGGTTTAAAATATCGCATGACATACACAACATCCTCAGTAATAATCTCTTTCTCCCACAACCTGAAGCTTTCTTCGCTGGTTTTGGAATACCCGAAATCCAGCGCATGCGTAAAAAACTGTCTTGCGCCATCAATTCTTCTTGCGGCCAGGAGCTCTTCAGTCCTCAGGACTCCCAGTAAAACTCCTTTTTCTGAACCAATCAGATTTTGACCACCACTTCCTCTGGTTAAGGATAAATACGCTACTTCTGCCTTTTCGTGTCCGGTGAAATAACTAATCAGTTTCGTGTTTTCATCATCGGGGTGAGCGGCCAAATAAAGCACTCTGTAAGGTGATTTTAAGCGGTGAAGTGATTCAAGAATATCGGATGAACTCGTTGATTGAGCGAGTGCAAATGAACCAATGGAACATATGATGAGAAAGAGCAGGACGTTGTTCAGCAGCTTCATCGATTTAAAAAGTACGAACCGTTGTTTACTCTTCCCAGTACTTTGCCTTTGAACTCATATCCATCGACGGGTGAATTGCGCGAGACAGACTGGCTATTCTTCAAGTGGTACTTCCACTTCCTGTTGGGCTGATACAAGGTGATGTTTGCGGTTAGCCCGACATCAATTTTCGGAGTGGGAATGCGTAGAATTCGCCTCGGTTTTTCGGCCAGTAATTCGATCATGGCCGACTGATCCATCGATCCATTCAAGACGGTGTTCAACATGGGGAAGGTGGTTTCAAGTGAAATCATACCAAAGTCGGCTATTTCGAATTCACATTCCTTGGATTCTACATTTTGGGGCCAATGGTCAGAAATCACGACGTC
>DNDT01000405.1 GCA_003487525.1 Flavobacteriales bacterium | reverse complement strand
AGTCCCCGGTGTTTCCGGTGGAACCATCGCATTTATAACCGGAATCTACGAAGAGCTGATCGAATCGATCAAATCACTAAACGCGGAAGCCCTTCGGATTCTTTTTAAGGAAGGAATTCCGGCTTTCTGGAAATACATCAACGGCGCTTTTTTGGTTAGCCTGTTTTTCGGAATTGGCGTGAGTGTGCTCACCCTGTCAAAAGCGATATCCTACCTCCTGCTCAATGAACCCGTGCTGCTGTGGTCCTTCTTTTTTGGATTGGTATTGGCGTCTATCTTTTTGGTGGCCAAAGAAATAACCGAATGGAAAACACGCGTTATCATTGCCATTGCACTAGGAAGCATTGTTTCATTCTTTATCACCATTGCCACACCGACTCATAGCCCTGAGGCAACACCTTTTCTGTTTCTTTATGGCTTTCTTGCCATTATCGCAATGATTCTTCCGGGAATTTCAGGGGCCTTTATCTTATTGCTTTTGGGAGCCTATTCCACCTTGATTCATATACTTAATGAATTCAGGCAGGCGCTTTCTCCTTTCAACATTGATGCCCTGGGTTATTATGGCTTTAAAATTCTCGTATTCATCCTGGGCTGCCTCATCGGTTTAATGGCATTTAGCCGGGTATTGAGCTGGATGTTTAAAAACTATAAAAACACAACACTGGCATTACTGACCGGATTTATGATCGGATCCCTGAATAAAATCTGGCCATGGAAAGAAACCACAATAAGCAGATTGGCACACGAAGGAAAACCCAATGAAGCCATTGTTCCGTTTATTCAGGAAAATGTCTGGCCCTGGAATTTCGAGCATCTCAATGACGTGGAAAAAATGCTAAGTGTCGTTCCTGCAAAGGATCCGCAAATCCTGGCTGCTGTTATGCTTATGACCGCAGGAGTCATGTTGATCATCATATTAAACAAGTACAGTCCCGAAAATGCCTGATTCAAAACTTTACGGTTTAATTGGAAGTTCGCTCAAGCATTCATTTTCAGAACGTTTCTTCACCGAAAAATTCAAATCCGAAAACATTCAGGCTGTTTACCGGAACATTGAAATTGCGGACACAGGCGAATTGGAGCGTTTTTTTAAGGGGAGTCTACCATACTCAGGGCTTAACGTAACATTCCCTTACAAAGAATCAGTTATTCCCTTTCTCGATGAAGTCAATGAAAATGCGCGGGAAATAGGTGCCGTCAACGTGATTGAGTTCAGAAACGGAGTGAAAATCGGATACAATACCGATTCATCCGCTTTTGCCGAAAGTTTGCGCAACACAACCCTGGTTAAAGACAAGGCAGCACTTATTTTAGGAACGGGTGGCGCCTCAAAGGCAGTTGCTTTTGCATTGCAATACCTGGAAATACCGTTTGAATTTGTTTCGAGAACAAAGCGTGATATACCGGGATTCAAAAGTTACGAGGATATCAGAAACGAAGGACTGTCGGACTATGGCCTGATTGTGAATTGTACCCCACTTGGCACTTATCCAGACACCGAGGGCGTTGTTGATCTGAATTTTGACCAAGTGAACGACCAGCATTTTTTATACGACCTGGTGTATAACCCGGAGTTAAGTACCTTTTTAAAAAAGGGCCTCGAAAAAGGTGCCCGGATTAAGAATGGAAGCAATATGCTGCGCTTTCAGGCCGAACTTACCTGGCTGCTTTGGAATCGCTAGGAATGATGTAATTTTGACCAGCAAGATGGAAAAACAGGAAGTTCAGAAAAAAAGATTAAAACCCGACTGGCTAAAAATCAAATTGCCTTCCGGCAAAGAATTTGTCGGCGTTAAAGAAAATATTGACAATCACCAGCTTCACACCATTTGTCAAAGCGGAAAGTGTCCGAACCAGACAGAATGCTGGGGTGCCGGAACCGCGACCCTGATGATTCTTGGCAATATCTGTACCCGATCATGCCAGTTCTGCAATGTCGATACCGGGAAACCCGAAGCCGCAGACCCTTATGAACCAGCCCGTGTTGCCCGATCCGTGCAACTCATGGGTTTAAAGCACTGCGTGATCACCTCTGTTGACAGGGACGACCTGAAAGATGGCGGTTCCATTATTTGGGCCAAAACGGTTGAATTAATACGAAAAAAGAACCCGGGAATTACCCTTGAGACCTTGATTCCGGATTTCAGGGGTGAATGGGAGAACCTGCAACGCATCATTGATGTTAAACCCGAAATCGTATCGCACAACCTTGAAACCGTAGAGCGATTGAGCAGAAAAGTCAGGGTCCAGGCCAAATACGAGCGCAGCCTGGAGGTACTGAAGAGACTGAAAGACGGTGGAATTGAACGAACAAAATCCGGTATTATGCTCGGTTTGGGTGAAAGCGAAGAAGAAATTCTTAAAACAATGGACGATTTGCGCTCGGTGAATGTGGACGTGCTTACCATGGGGCAATACCTACAACCCACAAGAAAACACCTTGCAGTCTCCGAGTACGTCACGCCCGAGAAATTTGACAAACTAGGTGAAATTGCTCGCTCGAAGGGTTTTATTCACGTCGAAAGCGGACCGATGGTTCGTTCATCGTATCATGCGGAGAAACACATGCGTTGATACATTCAAGGCCTCCTGCCCTATCACACAATGACCGGTCTTAGCAATAAAACCTATCAACCGAGCTGGGTATTTCGATCGCCCCATATCAATACCATATACCCGCATCTTTTCAGGAAACGCATTCGAATTTCATGGGATCGTATTCGCATTTCCACAATGGACAATGATTTCATTGACCTTGATACCCGTCTCAGTGGATCAAAAACAGCTGTCGTGATGTTGCATGGCCTGGAAGGCAGTTCAGATTCTCATTACATTAAAGGAATGAGCAGAGCCCTTGAACAGGTGAATTACGATGTATTTGTTATGAATCAACGAGGTTGCAGCGGGGAAATAAACAAGTCCTACGCTTCGTATCACAGCGGCAAAACAGATGACCTGGACGAGGTAATTCAGTTTATTGCCCATACTTTCAATTACCAAAATATCGTTTTGATCGGCTTTAGCCTGGGAGGAAACATCTGCCTGAAATATACCGGTGAGAAAGGAGAAACAATGAATAATCGCATCAAAGCGGTCGTGGCCATCTCGGTTCCTTGTGACTTGAGCGAATCCGCTCAATATCTTGCCCACAGGCGCAATTTTCTATACATGAGACGATTTATGCGCATGCTAAGAAGAAAAGCGCTCCTGAAGGCTAAAAACCACCCGGAATCGAATTTGAATGAAGAAGAGATAAATTCCTGCGGCGATTTCACTTCTTTTGATAACCTGTACACGGCGCCGGCCCACGGATTTGACAGCGCCGTTCACTATTGGCAGGTAAACAGTTCAAAACAGTTCATACCGGAAATAAGAAGAGATACTCTTCTAATAAGTGCCAAAGACGACCCGTTTTTCGGTCCCCTGTCTCATCCCGTCGCTGAATGCGAAAACAATCCTTTTGTTACCTTCGAACAACCGGCACATGGAGGACATGTCGGTTTTGCGCAGTGGAACCTCTCGAAAAACCTTTGGCACGAGAACAGGGCTCTTAATTTTATTGAATCTAAAATATACGAATATGACTAAATCCTTTTGGGACGAGCGTTATGAAAGCGAAGCCTACGTATATGGGAAAGCTCCCAACCGGTTTCTTAAAAAGTGTCTCAAGGACTTAAAGCCGGGTAAAATCTTGTTTCCGGGCGAAGGTGAAGGGCGAAATGCCGTTTTTGCCGCCAAATGCGGTTGGGATGTAACGGCTTTCGACAGCAGTATCGAAGGTCGGAAAAAAGCCTTGAAACTTGCCGAAGTCAGCGGTGTTTCGATCAATTACCTTCATTCCGATTACCTTGACTTTAAACCCAACGAAAAATTTGATGCCATTGGTTTGTTTTTTACCCACATGCCTGAGGATATGAGGCCGGTTGTGCACAACAGGTATGTCGATTTTTTAAAACCGGGTGGAAGAATTATTGTGCAGGGATTCAGAAAGGAACAACTCGGCCTGAGCAGCGGCGGACCCAAGGAAGTTTCGATGCTTTTTTCTGCCGAAGATCTGAGGCGAGATTTTACCCGGCTCAACTCAGTGCAAATTGAAGAAATGGATGATGAACTTTCGGAAGGGCCGTTCCATCAGGGCTTTGCCCGTCTGGTCACGTTAATCGGTATTAAATGAAAGTCAAACTATACCTGATTTTCCTGATTATTCTGCCTTTCCATGGGGCTTTTTCTCAGGAGAGCAATCTTGAAGTATTAATCCTGGGAGCCGCACAGGACGGTGGTTATCCCCAGGCTGGCTGTAAAAAAACGTGCTGCAAGGACGTCATCGATCAAAAAACTGAAGGGAGTTTCATCGTCTCCATCGCCATCATAGACAAAGAGACCAATAACGTATGGTTGGTTGACTGCACACCCGATTTTTCTCAACAGCTACGCATGTTGTCAATATACATGAATGAGCGCGATTTTACACTCGACGGAATATTTCTAACTCACGCACACATAGGTCATTATCTCGGGTTATCTCAACTTGGAAGAGAAGTCATGGGAACACATTCCATACCTGCATATGCCATGCCAAAGATGCGTGAATTCATAAAACACAATGGTCCATGGAACCAACTCGTCGATCTTCGGAATATTGAACTCAGAGATTTGAATGAGGGTGAACCGGTTGGATTAATCGATGGATTAAGCGTGACACCCTTTTTAGTGCCCCACCGGGATGAATACAGTGAAACGGTCGGATATTACATCCGAACGAAAGACAAGAGTCTCTTGTACATACCGGACATCGATAAATGGACCCGATGGGACCGTGATTTGTCCGAGGAAATACAGCAAGTTGATTACGCACTCATCGATGCCACCTTTTACAGTAAAGATGAGCTGCCCGGCCGGAACCTGGAGGACATACCGCATCCCACGGTAATTGAAAGCATGGAATTGCTTCAGGGCTTGTCACCGGACGAAAGGAAAAAAGTCCACTTCATACACATGAATCACAGCAATCCGATACTTCGGGAATCAGAGGAGAGAAACCGCGTACTGAACAGTGGATTCAATATAGGGAAACAAGGAAAGGTTCTTGAACTTTAAGAAGGCACACTCTGTCATCCGACGAAAACTTCTTCCTTGAACTTACGGTACGACAAGGGACCGTGAAACTTGCCAACGTGCAACCTGAAGAGAAATACTTCGGCCCGGTCGCCAAGACCCGGAAACAGTTTTTGGTAAACAGGGCGGATGGCCTCCAGTTCATCTTTCATTTTTTGCGTCAATCCTTCACAGTCGCCCTTGGTGAGACGTGCAAAGAGAAATATCAAGGCAGACATGGGCTGCAGGGAAATCCCCATTTCGTTCGCTTTGATCCATCCCCGCTGAATCCCTCTTCCTGCACGCAGGTATTCCAACTCGGTATAATGCGGAACACTTACCAAACCCATGGCAGATGAGGCGTTTATACACTTCCTTCCCATTTTTTCGAAGGCCCCTCCTCCATTCCATTTCTTGAGTTGTTTGACCACTTCCCAGTTCCTGGCAAGTTTAAAGCCTGTAATTTCCGAAAGATTGAAATCGAGTGACGCTATCTCTATGCCGGTTCTTGTCGATTTGGCTTCTTCCCTGGTCCATCTCACTTCGTTCATGAATTCCTTGTGACTCACCTGATTGGTAAAGAGCATGCGTTCGGCTATCCCGACCAGTTCACCCAGTTTTGCGATGTCCTCTGCCCTTTCCAGAAGGTGCAGCTTCGTGCCTTCGACGGATTCAATATGGGATCTGAAAAGTTCAAGTTTCTCTGACTCGATTTTAACCGGATTGCCGATTTTTCGATTGGTGCACCGTTTTCCCTGAAATTCATTTAACTCATCAAAATCATGGGATTCAACTCCGGTCACATCCTTTTCCCTGTAAAACGACAGTTCCGCAATCATTGTCAGGTTTTGCGCATCGGGAAACTCCTGCACCAGCACTTCGAGTCCCAGGGAATGTGCTTGCAGAACAACGTTTTCGATGGCACAGCCAAAGCTTATGTAAGCGCCTCGGTGCTTGTAATCAAGAAATTGGGTGGACAGGTCCACCGCATGGTGAAGCAACAGGCTGTTGTTTTTCAATTCCCACTGCCAGGGTTGAGTATTACCACCCGAAGGTGCCTGAATGGCCGATTTAAGAATGAGATCCAGTTCATTTTCGGTCAAAACTGCCTTTTGCCTGTCTTGCTTTCCCTCGTAATTTGATCTGATGTTCTGAAGCACATCGGTTTCCACTTTGACAATTTCCTCTTCTTCTTCCGCCGCCACGGACTTATTTCCAATTAGTTCTTCCAAATCCACATTGTATCTTCCGGACTCGGTATAGGTATTGAGGAAGATCCTTCGGCATACATCTGCCGTCATTCCACCTCCAAAGGTAACAGCCGAGGCCAGTTGTGGCCAGGTCGTCAGCGTTTGTCCAATTTCAAGCATCGAGGCTTTCATCTTTTCCGAAAGCACGTCGATGCCCGCAATGCTTAACAGGTATGGAAGCTTTTCTTCATTTGTTACAAGGCCTTTGGCTGCACTGAAATCAAGGTGATCGATGTAGCCGTGCAAAATGGGTCGGTCCGGTTCCAGATCGAATCGCTCTACGTCCAGTGTTCCCCTGTCGCTGGCTTCCATCAGCACGGGAATGCGGTACTCTTTTGCTTTAATGCGGCAAAGGATTTTAATGTACAAACCATCGCATTCATCAACGACCGCGTCAAGCAGCCCCCCTTCGGTGTAGAAGCGATCAATGTTCTCCTCCGTAACTCCCTCTGTAAAAGCAGTAACGTTAAGATAAGGATCCATTTCCTTTATTTCCCTTGCTACCGAAATAACCTTGGAAATGCCCAAATTCTGAAGACCGGTTCGTATCCGGTTGAGGTTGGTTAATTCCAATAAATCAAAATCGGCAAGACGAATTTCACCGAACCCCCTTTCCATTGCCAGAGTCATTGATACACTCTGACCTACCGACAATCCGATAACCCCTACCTTCTTGGTTGCCAGCACTTTGGATTCTTCGAGGGTGATCTTGTTTCTGTTTCGGTTTGTGCGGACCTCGATAAATTCTTCCTTGTCAAGTATATGCAGCAACCTTTTAGACCATGGGTAGTAGACATATACACCGTAATGAGAAAGATCGCTTCCCGACAGGTGCGCATCAATCCATGTTGTTGCGTCCTGAACCGTAAATTTTTCAATCTTCGGATTCCTTGACTTCGCGAGTTCCTGCAATTGCCCCAATAATTCATCAAACACGTTGACTCCCTCAATTTTATTGAGAATATTTTCCACGGCCTTGCGGTCTTCTTCGTTATTGGCTTTGAAAATTTGAGGTTCAAAATCGAGTTGATCAGACGCTTTTTTGCGCAATTGATCTATTTTATTTTCCAAGTTCATAACCAATGTAATATAGGTTCTGCGAAAGAATTCTGTCCTGTCGAGGTCTCAAGGTAAGAAGTAGATTTTCCTGACATAAAAAATTAGACCAAATCCAACTAATATTCGATTAATTATATTGGACCATAGCTTAAAAAAGTAGGTAGGATCGATAATAATATTAATTAAGCATTTAACCCTTTAACCTTTTCCCCCATTATAAAGCTGTAATTTGATCCTGCTCAATCCTCTTATTCAGGTACTTGGAAGATATATCCTATTGCCAGCTCCAGCCGTCAACACATTTTTTAATCGATTCAACAGTCAGAGAATCTTCTAAAAAGTACCAGTTCAGCGATTTGTTTGTCAGGGTAATGTCGTTGTTGAAATGAAAAAACAAAACCGATTTTGTAGCCGGATAATTCTCATTCAAATTACAAAGTGCCTCGCGATACCATTCCGCTCTGTCCCCTCCGACTTCCAGGCATCCAAATTCAGTGAGCATAATGGGCTTATTAAAGGATGCCAACTCTTCATAG
>DNDT01000082.1 GCA_003487525.1 Flavobacteriales bacterium | reverse complement strand
ATCGGGTCATGACGGGAGTGGCACTGACGACAGCAGCCACTCAACATTGTTTCTCAGAAACAACAAGCGTCACATTCAAAAAATTGCGCGAAAGTGAAATTGAATACTACGTTTACCGATACAAACCCTATGACAAAGCCGGAGCTTATGGGATTCAGGAATGGATTGGACTGGTGGCAGTCAGCTCGATAGAGGGATGTTTTTTCAATGTCATCGGACTTCCTGTTCCAAGATTATACAGCGAACTTCAGTCGTTTATTCGCGATTAATCACTTCAATCGCATGGTTCAGTGCGATATCCACCCCTTCCTGCTTGGTCATATGCGTATTGTCAATTTCAATGGCATCGGCCGCTTTCTTTAAAGGGCTCTCGCCCTTATTTTCATCGTCGTAGTCGCGCTGCTTCAGGTTTTGTATCACCTCTTCCCTGCTGACTTTTATGCCATTATCCATCATCTGGGAATAACGACGATCAGCCCTTACCTCGACATCCGCCGTGACAAATAGTTTTAATTCCGCATTCGGAAATACGCGTGTTCCTATGTCCCTGCCATCCATGACAACCGATTTGGCTTTGCCCATTTCCTGCTGCTGTGCGACCAGCATGCTGCGCACTTCGGGAATCTGGCTCACAATGCTCACAACCTGGGAAACACGAACTCCCCTGATCTCCTCTTCAACATTTTCACCATTGAGGTTCGTAATGTTCCGATCCAGTTCAGCGTTGTATTCAAATTCAACGTGGATGTCGGGCAGTAAGCGGATTAATGCAGATTTATCAATGGGTTCTTCCAGCATTCCCTTTCTCAGGAAGTAAAGGGCAACTGCCCTGTACATGGCTCCGGTATCGATATAGCGATACTTAAGTGCCGATGACAGTGCTTTTGCAAGTGTACTTTTACCACAGGACGAGTGCCCGTCGATGGCAATGATGATGTCTTTCACTATTCTTTTTTTGACCAGTCGGAGAATCTCGTAAGCACCGTCAGATGATTTGGAGAGCCCACCAAGTGAGTAGCACTTCTGGCATAATTTATATGCAATTTTTTAATCCGGATACCGAAACCCCAGCTTAACCCAACGGTTCCGGGTCGCTCGGAATACGTCATTTCCTTGCGACGCTGAAAATTATACGCCAACTGGAAATTCATCCCCTTAAAAGGTACAAATTCGGTACCGATGATAAAATGCCTCAGAATATTTTCGGCGGTCGTTTGCGAGCGGTCTTCCTCTTCTTCACCTCCAAATCCGGTCGAAGTGCTCTTGGGAAGTGGTTCGTACGTCAATCTCCCTTTTGCAAGCTGGTGTACGATAAGTGAAAACCTGAAGGGCATTCGCTTAAAACTTTTGGAAAAACCGAATTGAATGTCCAGCGGAAGCGGATCACTTACACCTTTTACATATGGTTTGAACTGAGTGCCCACGTTCTTTACCAGCATGGAGGCAACAAACATGGACTTTTTAATTTCGTACGTCGCGGAAAGATCAACGGCCATGCCTATGCNNAACGATGAATCGATCACCCTGCCATACCCGGCAATCAGTGCCATTTCGTTTGCAGTGAAGCTTCCCAGCTCATTGTTGCCTTCGTCCGCTTCGCGGAACTTTCCGTAATCAAGATACCTGATGCCCGAATTGAACGTGCCGAGTCTTGTGTCAAAGGTATACGATGTAAAGAGGTTGTTTATTCCGGCAAAATGATCCGTGTACGATAAAATCAAGGTTCGATCCATACCCGAATGCAACAGGGAAGGATTGTCCGAAGCGGCACCCGGATCGTCGTCTTTCATGGCGATCATGTTTCCTCCCATACCCCTGATTCTCGATGTGGCAGGCATATCAAGGAAGTCGTACACATAGTTGCCACCGATCTGCGCGAATCCGGCAACGGCCAGGATTAAAAATGATATGATTAAACTGCTTCTGAGGATCATTCCTTTAAACATACGAATTAATCCCAGTATTATTATACGACATGAAAAGATTTGAATGCGATTCGATTAATCGATTACCTGAGCTTTGCTTACTTTCTGGTTGAGCAGTGCNNAGGTACTCAGGTTTGATTTCATCGATGTCCTTTTTATTGTCAATGGACAAAATGATCTCCTTGATGTCCGCTCTTTTCGCCGCAAGTATTTTCTCCTTGATTCCGCCAACCGGCAACACTCTTCCTCTCAGGGTA
Organism: Flavobacteriales bacterium; assembly: GCA_003487525.1. Lineage (GTDB taxonomy): Bacteria > Bacteroidota > Bacteroidia > Flavobacteriales_E > Vicingaceae > UBA11591. Next base: position 347 of record DNDT01000082.1, on the reverse strand, counting down.
ATTTCGCCCGACATGGCCAGGTTTTTACGCACCTTTCTCTGCGAGAATATGGAAAGCAAGGAAGTCAGCATGGCTATACCGGCAGAAGGGCCATCTTTGGGTGTCGCTCCTTCCGGTACATGGATATGGAGATCCCATTTGTTAAAAATATTCGGATCCAGGTCAAACCGTTCGCTTTTCGATTTTATATAATGCAGCGCAATTTTTGCCGACTCTTTCATCACGTTACCAAGGTTTCCGGTGATGGTGAGTCCTCCCTTTCCCTTGCTGAGTGAGGATTCTATGAACAGAATATCACCTCCAACGGGAGTCCACGCCAGTCCGGTAACAACTCCGGCAACGTCATT
>DNDT01000251.1 GCA_003487525.1 Flavobacteriales bacterium | reverse complement strand
CCAACAGATGATGTTGAGCGGTTTTTTGCTATGATTCAGTTGCATTCTAAGGGGAAATTAGAAACTTTGCCAGATTTTTAAGCGCAAACTTGTCTCTTTTTTTGTAAAAATTGATTCGAGTCCTATATCCAATTTTGAGATGGTATTGGAAATCCCCGAAGCAATCGAAGAAATCAATGGAAATTTGAATACTGCCCCTGCTATCCTACTTTTGGATTTAACGCAGGGTATTCTGATCCGCTTAGATTTTTGTCATAACTACTTTGTAGGTGATTTCGTGGATGATTACATTCAAGCAATCAGCAAGCTTGAATATCCACATCGCAAGACAAATTATCACCGCAAGGGTTTAGAATGATGTAACAAAGGACTAATAAATAGTTTTTTGCCTCCCGAGATTATTTTGTTATGCGAGACCTCCGACAAGTTGTTATCAATATAATGGGCTCTCAATTATAATTAATCCCATAAAACAATAGACACCCCAATAGAGAGGATGTCTTGCAGGTACTTTGTATGCAAGTCATTGTGTCCCGGGGTAGTGGTATTCATTTTATTGAAAAGGTGTTTATGAATTTTCAACCCATAGGTCGTGGCTTAATTGCCTTTGGAATATTAGGAATAATAGTATCTTTATTGGTTGACCTTCTTCCTGGTTCGAAACCGGGTATTCAACCTGTACAAATATTAGGCATTGAGATTGCGATATCTTTTCTATTGACAGGCGTATGGGCGTTGCTTGGAAGAACAACCAAAAAGGTAGAAATAAAAAAAATAATACAAGAGTTGATCGATCAATTGCTCGATCTGCCAGTCTTGGTCTGGGTAGTGATCGGTTTTCTGATCACGTATATTTTGTTTTTTATAGCGCCCATGTTTTTGAATTCAACGAATAGAATACATTATCTCACCAAGTATCTCACCGATTTCTACCCAATTGGCAATGATATGATTGCAATGATTGACTTGGCGAAAGGCTGGTTTGTCGAGGGAAAGTCTCCATATCCTGCCCAGTTTTATCCGCCTTTGACATATATTCTCTTTGCTCCCTCCTTACTTATAGGCAATTATGCAACACTATTCAGGTTTTTCACTTTCGGTACCATTGTTAGCTATATCTTCTTAACCCTCTTCATTCCGGCAAAAATCGGCGGGAGGAATAAGATTTCTTTTGTTCTTGTGTTTTTTATTACCGGGCTTTTTTCTTATGGACTCCAGTTTGAACTGGAAAGGGGGCAATACAATGTGTTCACATTTCTGCTTTGTATGCTCGCGATCTATCTTTTTCATTACTATCCCAAATATCGAATCTTTGCCTATCTGTTCTTTTCCATTTCCGTACAGTTGAAGCTTTACCCCGCCATATTTATTGTAATGTTGGTTGATGACTGGCGAAACTGGAAAGCAATTCTTCTGCGGTTTATCGGCCTTGGCATATTTAATGTTGTTATTTTGTTCGCAATGGGTTATCAAATTTTCCTGGATTTTTTTCGTTCGGTTACTAGGCAATTAATCGATCCTAGCTGGGTGTGGAATGAAAATCACTCTATACAATCGTTTGTTATCACCCTGACAACAGATGGGTTCAATATGGTTGAACCCTCCACTGTAGCTTTAATGAGGCAGTACAAAACGCTCATGGTAATGGTGTTGCTCTTAATAGTGTTAGCTTGTTTTATCTCAGCCGTATGGTTTTCTTATCTGAGAAGAGAAACGGGCATCGATACTTATCTCTTACTTGTCTGCATGATCGGAGCATTAACCATTCCTATTAGTATCGATTACACTCTTTCGATACTCGCGGCGCCTATGACGCTCTTTCTTTGTGGGCTCGTAAAGCTGAGGCGTTCCTGGCACAGATTCATGTCAATAGTGCTAATCATCAGCCTGTCCTTTGCGTATTCTTCAATGTTAATACCTTATAAATACAAACCTTATTTCATGAACAATTCCTTCCCTACATTATTTATCATATTAATCATTGCCACGGTCCTGAACGTTATGAGATATCAAAACAGGGAAAATGGCATCGTCGATAAGGACGTTGATAGTCTGGGGAGCTAATAATTCGTCGTCCTGTCGATCATGCCACGTTCGCGCGCGACATGGTCGCACCAGCGGAAGACGAACACTTCAATGATGCCGAACAGAACCGTCATCGCGAGGAGAATGTCTAATAGTTGCCCGTTGGAAAAGTTCGCCAACGTCGGGAAGGCTTCTGCCACTTCACCGATGAGTGAACGGCGCATGAGTTCGAACCAGTAAGTGATGGGCATCGCAAAGCCGACGGGTCGAAGCCAGGCGGGTAACACTTCAAGCGGAAAGATCGCATCGCTAAAAAGATACACGCGCCCGCTACTGCTTCGCCAGCAAAAAAGTTGTGTTGCGCCATCATTAACGTGATGCTGGCAAGGATGAGTCCCATAATGGCAAGCATGGTGGAGCCAATCAAAAGCGAAACAATGAACAATCCCCAGCTGACTTCGGCGAGATTCAAAGGCAGGTTGAGGAACAACGCGCCCACTGTGATCGTGACGAGTACCTTCACAGTGCCAATCAGACAAATAGCATATTATTGATTTTTGGTTATAAACTCACACCGCTTTAGTGCAGAGTAGCC
>DNDT01000067.1 GCA_003487525.1 Flavobacteriales bacterium | reverse complement strand
GGGGCGTGTCCAGAAATGTACCACCTGATTCCGAGCCCGACTGTTTGCAGGGCAAAACCAATGAGCAAGATGACCAGTAAGATGTTTTTAAGCCATTTCATCTCAAACTGCGGTTTGAATGTTTCCAGGAAGAAGACACAAACCAGGATGATTCCAATCATCAAATAAAATGGAAACAAGGTTTTGAAAATATTGGCCTTGTTGTAAAATATCTCAAGTTTCGCATGGGTTTCAGAAGGCAAAATATCCGATGAAATTGATTTCTGAAATGCGGCGATGGCTTCAATATTTTGGTCTGCTTTTTTATAGTCCGACGTGGCCATTGCATCTTTTAATGACAAAATATAATCGTCGAACAATTCTGCATTTTTATTTCCATGGCCTTTTATCTGATGATGTTCCTGCGGAACTGCCCATCTGTTATTCGGATCGTTTTCGATGGGGAATATCTTTAATACAGAACTGTTTAATGCCATGTAGAACACATTTAACCGCTCGTCAATGTTTATTATATCCTTGTCATAGGTGGATCTTTCCGACGGCTTTTTAATGTTAGCTTTTTCCACTTCAGGCAATAGTTTGTATTTGCCTTCGGCATCAATAAAGTTCTCAAAAGCGGCATAATCGTCAGAAACACCGATCAGTTTCTGAACGTCGCTATTTCCAATCTTGATTATTGGTTCCTTCTGCCAAAATGTTTGGTTAGTTATTATCCCAAGAAATACCTGATCCGCCGTTAAATCCTTATAGGAACTCTTCTTGCTGATTTTTACAAGAATTTTAGTCGCCATGGTATTAACCGGTTCTATCCGCCCCTCTTTGTTTTGAATAAAAAGCTGACCGAATTTGGTCGCGTGATCTGAATCCACCACACCGGTTTGAGCAAAAGAAGAAGTTGCACCCAACATAGCCAGAATAAATACTGCGGATACAGATAATTTCTTTCTCTGTTCATGAACATCTTTTAGCTGATATGAGATTCTTCTGAATCGTGTATTAGCCGTGAAAAACAAAGCTATCAGGCTTGCAAACAACAAGAAATAACCAAAATATGTAATAAATGTTCCCCAGTAGTCGTGGTTGACCGAAAGTATTGTTCCTCTTTCGTCGTTGTCGTAGGAGGACTGAAAAAATCGGTAACCACCGTAATTCAGAATGTGATTCATGTATATTTTGTAAGGCATTTCAACCTTGTTCACTTCGTCGATCAGCGTCACTTCGCTAGCAAAAGAAGAAGGACTCATCGATCCCGGGTAGCGCTCTAAATTGAATTTATTGAGTTTCAAAGCAAAAGGCAATTCCATGGCAATGGATCCAACCTTTAATGAAACCTCCGTATTATTAACATTTAAAATCTGTTCCTTGCTGTCTGCAACAATAAGTTCTTCATCGTTCACCTTTACCTTTATTATTGGCTTTCCACCTTCTTTATCACTTCTCTTGTAATCCAATTTCGCATTGGGGATCACAGATTTGATTACAAAGGATATGCCACCGAAGGTCTGAACGCTCATCGGTTCAATCGGGTTATAACCATTTACTTCAAGTACCACAGAGTCTCCTGAATTTGAAGTGGCCGACATGGCTTCAGGCAGTTTGATAAAAAGACCATCTTCCCTTCGTACAATTGTAATTAGTTCGTTTTGAGTGGTGTCACCGTAAGAAAGGCCAATTCCCGGAAGCATCTTAACATCTCCTTCTTTTAAGTAGAATTCCTGTCGTCCACTTGGCCCGCCAACTACCATTGAGAGGTAAGAATCTCCTTCATCCGAAGGAGTGATTATAAGCTCGGAACTCGGATAATAATCGGTAACACGAATATTGATTGTTTCGTCATTTACGTCATACGATTTATTATACATATNNATCCCCTTCAATTCCGGCAGACAAGACAAACTTGTCCGCATAATTGAACACCTTTTCGCCATTTTTAAAAGTTACCTGGACGAAATTGTCATTGGACATAAAGAAATTTGATGTCTGTCCTTCCCTGATTCGCATTTGACCCTCAACTCCAAAGTACCTCGTAACACCGGCGCCGATAATTATGATAACCAAAGCCAGGTGAATGATCAGCACATTCCATTTGCTTTTCAGGTATAACTTTTTGGTAAAAATCATGCCCGAAAAATTGACCACCATCAACAACAAGATCAATTCAAACCACCAGGTCCCGTATATCAACAAGTTTGCCGCTTTGGCACCATGATCATTTTCTATAAATGTGGCTTTGCCTATTACAGCGGCAAATGTGATTAACAGGACACCCATAAACCATCCCGAGAATAAATGTTTAAACAATTTCATACGTTTTTATTTTAACATCCAGTGCATTAACCAAGCCGCAATATATAATTGTTTGGGCAGATTCATGTCAGGATCAAAAGTAACCTAATTCGCTTCCCGACTCGATGATTGCAATCACTATTGGTATTGATATAAATCAAAGAGTAGCTTGATAAACATCAGTAGACCGTAATGATTTATTATAAAGGATTGCTGCTGATTCCGACAAATCAATTGTGAATTAACCGCATGGTACTTTGTTAGTAACTAAGTGGATTGTGATCTTCTCCATGACAAGTCAGGTAACAACGCCCCCTAAACATTCCCTGATCTTCAAAATACAATCGATCCTGGCTATTGGGAGACACAATACTTAGATCAAAATTTATCAGATTTGAATTATTAATACTGTTCCCCTGACCACTGTTAATTCCATGAGAATCATGACACACACTGCAGGGAGTTCTTTCACCTCTGATGTGTTTGTCGTGCTCGCCAAAGGAGGAATTATTCAAGATGGATGAACGGTTATGACAACTGTAGCAAAGAGCATATGCTGTGGCTGACTCCGGTGTATTATCGTCCGTAATATACTGGAGTTTTAACATCGGCGTAAAAGTTGATCCATGCGGTCCTTTGGGTGATGATGTACCATCACTTGAATGACAGTCGGTACAGTAAATAACACTTGAAGCAGTAAGCGGGGAGATCAGGCTTGGAACATTGCTGTTATTTCCCGGTCCTTCAACAGGGTGATACGACGGATTATTGGTGGCAAATTCCAAAATCACATTATCCTGAGGCAGCAATCGCGATATCCTTGAAGACGGTCTACCGGAGCCCGAACCATGGCATCGAAAACACAATTCATACGAATACTGTATTTCGTTAACGGCAATATCCGATGCATTAATGCCACTTACACCGAGCAATGGTCCGTTCACATATGGAGCCACTGCCGTTGAATTATTGGCAGCATGGGGGTTATGGCAGTCCTGGCATTCCACATGATTAACAGGTCCTTTAATGGGTTCAGTTGACGAATGGGTTGTCGATGCAATCACATCGTGGTATTTTCCACCGGTCGACACTTTCTGCACTTGCGTTAAAATGTCGGTGTTCGCTCCTTGTCCGTTATGACAGTCAAGGCAATTGTTTTCATGCGCCATTGCTTTTAACAATTGTTCTTTTGCGGCAGCTGCATGNNTGACAATAGGAACACAATTCAGAATTTAGCAGGGTAGCCGCTAAAAAATTACCGTTGCTGTTGTCGTGCGCATTATGACACGACCCACATTGCATGTGGCCGTTTTCCAGATGAACCGGGTTGCTCGGTGGCCAGGATGCGGGATCCGACAAATTTCCATCGGCCTCTGCCAGCGTGGCATCGTATTGAAAAGAGATCGGATGATCATCGCTTAAATCTAAGTCATTGTAAAGGTTGTTTCCGGAAAGAGCTCCGGTAAAACCAATAGGTATACTTCGGCTTAGCACGTTTCCCAGCGCAATGGTGCCGTCATGGCAGGAGAGACACAGCGTGGATGATCCACTCGGTTGACCGGGAGCCGCATCGAGGGTACTGCTGGTGTACAAGTTAAAAGTAGCAGCTGTTTTTTTTGTATTCCACAATGGGGATTCAGGTGCCGCCGAGTGTGGAGTATGACAGAATATGCAGATCTCCGTTTCACCACTGGACGAGGCCTTAATGGTTCCCGGACCTCCATACGACATATTGTGCACGGTCGATGAAATGGACTGTGCCGTTGTAATGGCAGGAACAATTACAAGTAATGAATAAACGAAAGATTTAATTACTCTATTCAACATTCACTAAACTAAAAACCTGTATCCTCGAATTGTACGTGTCGGATACAAAAATATTATCCTTTTGATCAATGTAAATATCACTTGGCATCCAAAATTCGCCTTTCCCCCTGCCTTGTTGGCCAAAATAGTACAAGAGCCTACCTTCTCTGTTAAAAATTTGAACCGCATTGAACAGTGCATCGACGACATATATATTGCCAAACGAATCTGTCGCAATTCCCTTGGGTCGGGCAAAGAAACCGGTTCCGTCTCCGGATTTGCCAAACATGGTTACAAACTCGCCATTCTTATCAAAAATCTGAATCCTGAAATTCATGGCATCAACAACATAGGCATCTCCGCGTGCGTCAATCCAAATATGAGTCGGGAAGTTAAATTCTCCCTGTCCGGTCCCTCTTTTACCCATTCTCTTTATCTACTCTCCGTTGGCATTTATGATAGAAATTCGGTGTGCCGACGTTTCAACCACCCATATTTCGCTTGTAATTAAGGAGTAGGCAATTCCCGTAGGCTGCTGCCAGTCCACTGAATCTGAAATTGGTTTTACATCCGAAGAACCGTTCTCCAAAAAAAATACTTCGTTCAACCGGGAGTCCGAAAAGAGCAAACCTCTCTCCGGAAGAATGCAAATACCAACCATCGAGCTTAAAAACCGATCATCGGTTGTTTTGATCTCAAGAACCTGCCCTTCATTAT
>DNDT01000070.1 GCA_003487525.1 Flavobacteriales bacterium | reverse complement strand
CTTTTTTTCGACATCATTGAATCCATCGGCAGATCCTTTCAGCATATCAATAAACCCGTTTTGATAGCTTACTCCGATCACGAAATTGGTCGTTCCGCTTAAGTTGTATTCTACTCCAATACCCAGTACCAACGAAAGATCCAGATTGGTTACCCGGTCTTTCATATCGACATTTTTTTGTTTTTCCTGTCCTTCCACAGAGATATCCGCCGTCGAATTAATGATGATCTCAGGTGCGAAGCCAAATTGCCCGAAATACTTTAAATATCCTATTTCCTTGGTTTTCATTTTTAGGGTCAGGGGAATTTCGATGCTTTGAATTTTCATCACGTATGACACATTCTTTTCAAGGGTATCAACCACTTCAAGTGCCTTGACCTTGCCGCCGGCGTTGTTTATGAAAACACCCGTGCTCAAGGCATAATTTTCGCCAAAATTGAAATCCGCCATCAGTCCGTATTTAAACCCTATGCGGCTGCCATCACCGGTCAGCCCTTCAGATTTTGTCTTCATCCAGTTCAGGGTTGGGCTTATTCCCAGTCCGAGTGCCACTTTTTTCTCCTGGGCATTCATGTCCTTTAGGCCAAATAAGATTAATACAGATAATAAAATGAATCTTGTTTTCATATGAAGGGCTTTCCTAAATTTGAGCACTCAAGTCAAAAATAAGTTCATCTTGATACGAAATATTTCTTCTCCGTTTAAAATACTAACAATTGCTTTGTTCATAGTATCCTGTGAATCGGGACGAAGACAGGTCGATATCACCAATAGTAAGGTGTCGGTGGAAATGGCACGGATGGAGATAGATTTATTCGAAAATACCAATGAGACGCTGAATGAGGAGGACATTGCTTTTCTCCGGAACAAATACGGAAATTTCTATCGACTTTATGTTGAAGGAATCATTGGCGCAGGCAGAGCCGAGGACAGCGCTACTACCTACTACCTGAATCACTTTAAAAATGATCAAACGGTAAAAGAAGTTGCGGCCCTGACAATAACGTCATTTTCGGATGTCGAACATCTTACCTTGGAATTCAGCGATGCGTGGAAACGGTACCATGTATTGTTTCCTGAAAAGCCAATTCCGGCTATGTACAGTTTCATTTCGGCCTTCAGCTACACCATTGTGGTAGATGACAGCATCCTGGGTATAGGGCTGGATATGTATCTTTCTAATCAGGATGGTTATTATGACCGACTCGGTATTCCCCTCTATAAAAAACAACGAATGCGACCGGAGTACATCGTAAGCGATGCCATTAAATCATGGATGGGAACAGAATTTGAAATGTCTTCCGAAAACGAAGACCTGCTTTCGTACATGATCTACCACGGTAAGCTTCTCTATGCACTTGATTTGTTGTTGCCCGACACACCGGATTCAATCAAGATCTCATATTCGGACAAACAAATGGATTGGATGGAAGAGAATTCGGTTGACATGTGGTTTCATTTTGCCGAAAACGATCTATTCTACACAAAAGACGCCAAGCAGATTCAAAAATTCATGGGAGAGGCTCCTTTCACTCCCGGTTTCCCCGAAGGATCTCCCGGAATGCCGGGGAGATGGCTGGGCTGGCAAATCGTTCGAAAATACATGGATCAGTCCGAAAACCCATTCGATTTAGTCGGGCTGTTTAATGAAAAGGATGCCCAAAAAATATTGATGCAATCAAAATACAAACCTTAAGAAATGAGCAAGACAAGCAACATCGAATTCAAGGTAAAAATGGACGAGAATATGGTTCCTGAAAAAATCGACTGGATCGCAGACGGGAAACATGAAAGTTCGTGCAAGGCCATTATGACCAGTGTATGGGACGAGAAGGACAGCAATACCCTTCGAATGGACTTATGGACCAAGGAAATGATGGTTGAGGAAATGCGGCATTTTTGCGTGCAAACAATCATTACCATGGCCGATACCTTTGAAAGAGCCACAAATGACTCCAAATCGGCCGAAGATCTTCGCGAATTCGGAAAAAACTTCGGCATACAGCTTGGTGTGATCAAAGAAGGCCCAAAAGCAACCTAATCTCTTTGATTGACGTCTTCAAATAAATACTATTTTTGATAAAGCCATACCACACGGGAATATTGGTATAATAGAATGACAAGGTATTTACTCAGTCTGTTAGTAGTAGCTTTTGCGCTCACTGGGGTATCGGCTTTCGCGCAGACACCTCCACCGCATAGTACCCTATTTTACAACAATGGCATCGTATACATTGACAGCAGTGTTACCGTTCAAATTACAGGAAACACGATAACAACCGGACCACTATCCGTTTTTCACAACGACGGTGCGGTCTATGTGCATTTCGATACCTTGTTTCCAAGTGCCGCCAAAGGATTTACACTCGACAACGATGCCGTGGTCAATGGAAACGGGTACTATGAAATAGAACCGGACTGGACAAACAACTCGATCAGTTTTAATTCGGGCGAAAGTCACGTAAACCTTATGAGCGATGTTGAACAACTGATCACCGGAACGCAGGTAAGCAATTTTAACATCCTGGAATTGCGTGGAGATGGAATTGGCACAAACCGGAAGAAAAGAATGACCATAAATGTCAATGTGTATGATTCGCTCAGTCTGAACAACCGGGAACTCGCCACAGACAGCTTTGTATTATCCGTTCAAAACACCGAATCGACA
>DNDT01000369.1 GCA_003487525.1 Flavobacteriales bacterium | reverse complement strand
GGTGCGACAGATAAAGGAAAAAGCCATCCGAAGATTGCGCCACACATCAAGGAGCAATCTTTTAAAAGCATACCTTGGATAAATCCATAAAATCCGTCTTCTTTCCAGTATTTATTCTACTTAAAAAGGCTTACTTTTGCGGAAATTTTTGAAGCATCAAAAAGGAATTTTAACTTGGTAATTAGCACTTTAATTATACAAAAATGGAAGTAGATACCGTGAAATCAGCAACCGACACCTACGGTGAAGCGTTTAATGAGTATATAAATCAGGAAAAAGCAGCAGTAGATTTGATTAGCTCAGTGGGCCAACTGATGTACAATAAGTCTGTTGAATTAGTTCTCTTCAGAAATCCTTTGGTAGACAAAAGTGTTTCTGAAGTATTGAATTTGCACCGCTACGCGGATGAAATCATTAAGAGACCCATTAGTGTTTATGACTCATCCGAGTTGGCACATGAATTGGTTAAACTGGATCTTGCTCCTTCTAAACTTGATATTGGCAGACTGTCCAGCGAGTGGTTCAATGAAAAAGACAAGTACGCGTCAAAACTTGACTNNCATTGTCACAAGAAGTGTCACCGATCTCGATATAAAGAAAAGAGCCGCCCTTTTAAGAAATGATTCGGTTCACGGAAAATTTGCCGGAACAATCGTGGAGGACTATGAAAACAAAACACTGATCATCAATGGGCAGGCCGTAAAAATGGTCGAGTCAAAAACGCCGGAAGACGTTGACTACAAGGCTCTGGGCCTGGACGATGTGTTTGTGATTGACAATACCGGTGTATACAAAGACCGTGAGTCTCTTGGCCGTCATTTAAAATCCAAAGGGGTAAGCAAAGTCCTGCTAACAGCCCCCGGAAAGGAAATTCCAAACATTGTGTACGGTGTAAATCACAAAGACCTGGATATTGATGGCGAAAACATATTTTCTGCCGCATCGTGTACCACAAACGCAATTGTTCCCGTTTTGAAGGTCGTTGAAGATACATTTGGAATAGTAAGAGGACATATTGAAACGGTTCATGCCTATACCAATGACCAAAACCTTTTGGACAACATGCATAAGAAAAACAGAAGGGGAAGATCAGCTGCCATCAACATGGTAATTACGGAAACCGGTGCCGGCAAAGCCGTGACAAAGGTAATTCCAAGTCTGAACAATAAGCTAACCGCAAATGCGGTCAGAGTTCCTACGCCAAATGGTTCACTTGCTATCATGAGTTTGCAGATCAACAAGGAAACCACTCTTGAGGAAGTGGATAATACCCTGAANNCAACTATGCGATTGACCCGGAACTGGTTTCGAACGACATCATCGGAAACACCTGTTGTTCTGTCTATGACAGCAACGCGACCATCGTGTCGAATGACGGAAAAAACATCGTGCTGTACGTTTGGTACGACAATGAATTCGGTTACACCAAACAGGTAATTAGATTGGCCAAGTACATCGCCAAAGTGACAAGATTGATTTATTATTAATAATTATAGGTTTTAACAGAAAAAAGGCGCCGCATGGCGCCTTTTTTCGTTTATGGCTATTGAAACGTTGCGTTATTTTTTAAACTCCATCAAGGTCTTGTCGATTATTCGAATGCAATCCAAAAGTTGATCTTCGGTTATTATCAGCGGAGGTGCAAACCGAATAATATTGCCATGGGTGGGTTTTGCAAGCAGGCCATTGTCCCTCAAACCCAGGCACAAATTCCACGCTGTATCGCTTTCCGGGCTGTCGTTGATCACGATGGCATTCAAAAGCCCCTTACCCCTGACCTCGGTGATAAGATTTCGTTTTGCAATAACTTTATTCAATTCCTGTCGAAACAACTCACCGAGCTTTTGTGATCGCTCCGCAAGTTTTTCAATTCTCACAACTTCGAGTGCTGCCATCGAAACCGCAGCTGCCAGAGGATTTCCACCAAAGGTGGATCCGTGCTGTCCTGGCTTGATCAGCAACATCACGTCGTCATCCGCCAACACCGCGGAAACAGGGTACACCCCCCCAGATATAGCCTTGCCGAGAATCACGATATCGGGGCGAACATTTTCATGATCACATGCAAGCAATTTACCGGTTCGCGCAACACCAGTCTGTACTTCATCGGCAATGAACAAAACACCTGCCTCCCTGCACAAAGCGGCAGATTCCGCGAGATAGCCCTCAGAGGGCACATACACCCCTGCTTCACCCTGAATCGGCTCCACTAAGAACCCTGCTACATTCTTATCTTTAAGTGCTTTTTTCAATGCCCTGGTATCGTCATACGGAATTCGAACAAATCCCGGGGAAAAAGGTCCAAAATTGCCTCTGGCATCAGGATCACTTGAGAAAGATATAATGGTTGTCGTTCGTCCATGAAAGTTATTCTCTGCCACGATAATTTTGGCCTTGTCAGGCTGTATTCCCTTTTTTTCATACGCCCACTTTCTGCAAAGTTTTATGGCCGTTTCAACCGCTTCAGCACCGGTATTCATCGGAAGCACCTTATCATAGCCAAAATACCGGGTAATGTACTTCTCGAACTTACCGAGTACATCGTTGTGAAATGCGCGTGAAGTAAGCGTAAGGGTTTCTGCCTGATCTTTCAGTGCATGAATAATGGCAGGATGACAATGTCCTTGATTTACAGCGCTGTATGCCGAAAGAAAATCATAGTATTTCTTGCCTGTGACATCCCAGACCATGACTCCTTCTCCCCTGCTCAACACAACGGGAAGCGGATGGTAATTGTGTGCTCCGTACTTTTCTTCAAGATCGATTGCCCTCTGTGATTCAGAGTCCATTACAGCACCTTTTTCCATGTTAATTATGGGATTTACATTTAGTTGCAAATATAGATAATGCGCATATAAGGCTTGGGAATTAGAGGTGAAAATTTGTCGGGCAATCGATGAGTCGAACAGTCGCTTGGTTGAAATGCAAAGATCAGAGAACAGAGATCAGA
>DNDT01000496.1 GCA_003487525.1 Flavobacteriales bacterium | reverse complement strand
AGGCAATGGGTTTCTATGCCTGGCTCAAATCTAAAATGCAAAAGAGAGACGTATATGAAGTATGGCTGGAACTGGCAGTGGGTTGAAGGCGATACTGTATCAGGAAAATAACGGAATAAAAAAAATTGTTGTAAAAACGATAGTTGTATATACAATTATGTATATTTGTCGGAAAATTAACGACTAAGTAAAAAATAACAGACTATGAAATCAAATGTATTATATGCCCTGGCCCTTTCAGCAACAGCACTATTTGCCTGCGGAAATGCCGGAACAGAACAAACAGAAGAAATGAATGAACCCGTTGCCGAAAGTGTTACCTACAAAGCGGATCTTGATGCGTCAGTGGTAAACTGGAGAGGTGAAGTTGCCGGAGTTTACGGGCATGACGGATTTGTTAAACTATCAAGTGGATCGGTTACACTGACCGGAGATGTCATCACCGGTGGTGAGTTCACCATTGATATGACAGGAATTTATCCGACCGACAGTGCTTCTTATTCGGATGAAGATGGGAGAAGGGCGAGCGATCTTCAGGGACATCTCTCCACCGAAGATTTTTTCGCTACGGCAACATATCCAACATCCAAGTTTGTAATTACGAATGTGGAAGGTAATACGGTCACAGGCGATCTGACCATCAGAGATAAAACACATCAGGAAACCGTTGAAATAACTTCATCTGAAGTAACTGAGTCCGGTGTTAAGATAACGGGAAAAATGATCTTTAACAGACAGGATTTTGATGTGTCATGGGTACATTTTATGAAAGACATGATATTGTCGGACGATATTGCACTAACAATTACCTTGGTTGCAATTAAGTAGTTATTTGGTAATCAACTATCTTAAATGAGAAAGCCCCGGATTCGGGGCTTTTTTTGTTTTCCGGAGAAATCTACTCCAGTCTGTAAATTTCCATAATGTCCTCCAGCACTTTGGCAAAATCGATTTTCAAATCGATCAGTTTGCCCGAGTGAATATCAAAAACCCATCCATGCACCGTGATTCCCCTTTTTCGATAGGCTTTTTGAACATCCGATGTTTTAATGATGTTAATGCACTGCTCCTGAACATTTAGTTCTACAAGTCGGTTGTAACGTTCTTCTTCATCGGCAATTGAATTTAATTCCTGTTTGTGTGTGCGATACACGTCCCGGATGTTCCTAAGCCATGGATTCAATATTCCCATATCGGCAGACTGCATGGCTGCTTTTACACCACCGCAGTAGTAGTGACCGCAAACGACAATATGCTTCACTTCCAGCTCATTCACCGCGTAATGAATGACCGACATGGCGCTCAAATCTGTATTGGGTACCATGTTGGCAATATTCCTGTGGATAAAAGCTTCACCGGGTTTTGCACCGATAATTTCTTCGGCTGTTACCCTGCTGTCCGAACAACCAATGTAAAGCAATTCAGGATTTTGACCTTTTGACAGATTCTGAAAATAATCGGGGTCCAGATTCAGGTTTTTTTCGACCCACTGTTTGTTGTTTTTAAATATCTGATCTATGTCCAAGTGTTTGGTGTTTGTTTTAGACTAAATTATATAAAAGTGGGGAGAAGGGAGCGGGTATGGGGTATAATGGGCACAAATGGCATACCTAAAGCATGACAACAACACTACCCGAACATGAAAATTTCCAGCTTCTTTAGTCCTGCGCGACCAATCTTCCGTCCTCAACAATAAGCTCGTATTGATAGGACGCACCAAAGTCTTTATCCAATGCAACAACACCTTTCATGGTTACAAAATTGCCCATGGGCACATTTTCATCGCTTGTAATCACCAAATCGTACGAGTCCATGCTTCCATCCTTAAGGTGAATCCAGTTGCGTCCCATAATGGCCTTGTTAATCTTGACACAGGTGCCGCTGAGTTGAACGGTTTTTCCTGAATACTGTTGTTTATTCTTGACTAAATCCGCTATTGTAATAGATCCTTCTGAGCTGCCAGTTCCCATGTTGGCAGAAGAGGGAGAACCTGCATCGGTTTGAGATAAACCATTTGAATTTACCCTCGCCATGTTTGAAACCAAATACAGGGTGTCGAATATTCGGTCAAGTTCCTTGCTCTTAAAATTTGTCTGCAGCATAAATTCGTGATACAAATAGCTTTCACCTGCTTTTACTTCCATGTTCGATGAACTAATCCAGAAGTTCTTCTCGCCCTCTTTTACGTTGAGATAAACATAATTGGACGTTGGAATTACTTCTTCAACCAAGACCTTATGAACCATCACATTTTCGGTTGTTTTTCTGTGAGCATTGATGTGTGCCATCGTGTCGAATACCGCTTCTCCGCTGTTTTGTTCCGTGCTGTCACCAGAGTTTTCATTGCAACCAGCTATTAAAAGTACGGCAGCTGCTCCCAGAATTATCCTGTTAAATGTTTTGTTCATCTTGGTACGATTTCGTTGTTGGGTTAATAATCTTGAAATAACATTGCTTCTATTCTTCTTTGGTTTTTAAACCGAGGGGCCAAATATACGAATGCCTTACTTATCAGACCCATGATTATTGTCAAGATTTAGAGAGATTATTGTGGGTGGATTGTTTTGTAAAGGGACTAGGGAATAGGG
>DNDT01000144.1 GCA_003487525.1 Flavobacteriales bacterium | reverse complement strand
AACAGCCACACAGACACCGAGACCAAAACCCACTCGTACTCCAACGAAGACGCCTTTTCCTTATACACCCCCTGTTGCGAGTAACACTTCACCCCCTTCAGCTACAAACACGCCAACCAGTATTTTTACTGCAACACTAACTACTACTCAAACATCCACATTGACGTTTACATCGACGGCAACCTACATACCTAACAATACAGCGACTCTTGAACTAACGTTTACACCGATTTACACATCAACATATGCAGTAACAACAAAGATTCCGACAGCGGTGCCGTCTCAGGTTCCTCCAAATGAACCAAGTCAATCTAATCTCGAAGCTTCTCTTGGCTGGGCTGCGCTACTTGGAATTGTTTCAGCCCTAGCTTCCGGCATAATGGGAAATTGGCTCTATGATGTTTTCTTTAGAGAAAGCGCCGAAAAATTTAGAAAATTCTTACAATCCCAAAAGCCAAATTTTAGGAACAATTTTTTTGAGACAATCAATAAAATAAAAAGCGCTTTGACAGAAACAAGCACTAGAGCTAGGTTTTATCTAGTTAATGGAGTAAAAAGTGTAAATCAAAGATTGAATTTAAAGAGTAACGAATCGAATCCCTCCGATGATGAAGAACAATGAATCAGAAATCAATAACTGCAATATGAATTGCTATACTAAGCAAGGAAGTATATCAAGATGGAACAGATAGAAACAATTTATAAATTAATAGGCACGTTNNTCCTAGTGATAGGAGTAGCTTATCTGTCATATTCTTTGATCCAGCAACGTTTTAATAAACCAATCCTAAGTAACTCAGCTTTTGTATTTACTGTTGCAATGCTCACTTTAATCAGCCTAATAATTCTTATTTGGCGAGTAAAAAGCTCACAACTTGAATTAATAGCTTATTTTGTTCCAGAAAAAATTGGCAGTGAATTACTAATCTCAATCGTATTAGTTGCATCATTTATAAGCACACAAGCAGTTATTAATTGGGCTCAATCGCTCAGAACAATTGTAGCTCCTACTTTCAATCAGGTACTGGCTCAGTGGGACGCTGGAAAAGTCTCGGACACCAAAGTTAAGAAAGAACAGGTATTATATTCTCTGCATAAATGGATTGAAAAGGAAAATGAGACTGGATGGTATGAGCTTGATGAGCAAGTCACTGAAAAAATAACAGATGCAACAGCTACGTGGATAATATTAAAGGAGTTGAACTCAATCCAACAGAAAAAAAAGAAGGGGAATATTCTTGAGCGGAATCATAATTATGAAAGAAGATTAGAATCTTTAATTACAGTAGAATCTGTTGGCGAAGTATGGCAGAAATGGGACAGGGGGTTAGTATCCGAAGAGGTTGCTCATGAAGCTCAAGAGGTAAATGCATTTAAGAAATGGGTGTTGAATGGGGATGAAACAGGGTGGATTGATCTTGAGTTTATAAGTCGGAATAGAAAAACCCTTTCACCAAGAGTGATTGAGTTTGCAGATTGTGAATTGCAAGAGATCCTAGCAAGAAAGAATAGGCACGAAACGATTGATGTAAAATTAGAACAAAGATTGAAAAAACTCGTTTTGGCGTAAAAATTGATGTCAAAAAGACAACAAATCCTACCTAATGAAATTAAACAGATTCAGGAAGAGGCCGTTCGACGTGCGACGGAAACAGTCGGAGGCCCTGTTGGCCTCTACGAAGAATGGCCAGATGAATTACCTACACTAATTACTACTGAAGATACAGGTAAACATGGTCGAGGGTTTTGCCGTGCTGTTTGGGAGAATAGTGATGACAAAGATTATTGCATCTTAGATCATATGGACAGGGCACAAACACTTAGCCAGGAGGAAACACCACGGCCTATTAGCGAATGTTGGTTAGGCATTCACAATGCCTTTTGCCGTTTGAAAAAAAATTCTTCAAACATATCTCTGTTAGGTGGGGCATTTCATGTTAGCGAATATAAAGAAACTGCCTATAAAAAGCTTAATGATTATATTCAACGGATGTCCAAGGATCAACAAGAAAGATTTATCAGCCTCTGGAATGAAATTCCCGATATTAGTGAAGATCAGGCAATAAATATAATAGTCAAGCAACTTGAGTTGGTCGGTTTATGGTACTCGTTTATGATTACCGAACTAAGTCGTTTTCGATATGAAGAGAATCAGGTTAGCCATGATCTATTAATTTTCTTACAGTCACTGATAGGAAATATAGAAACCTTGGCTATTGAGCTTAAGCGTTCTCAAAATATTGGAAAAAAGTGGGATGTTCGAATTGAAGAAATTCTAAAGCAATGCGAATCTTACTCTGATTATCTTGGAACCCGACTTGGCAATCTTGGAACTCCTGAATTTGATTATTATCCACTGCGAAACATAATATACGACAGCATTGAACTTCACAGATCAAAAGCAAAAAGAAAATGGATTGAACTGGTCGTTGATTTGGAAAAGGTTGTGGATGCCAAGGGACAATCACATTATCCTGATGTACGAATGGCCAAAGATTATCTTAGCCGTGCATTCCACAATTTACTTGATAACGCAATTAAGTATTCTTACAGTGGTGCAGCAGATCGCCCGCGTGAGGTCGTTGTTACTGGAAAATATACGAATGTAAAGAATGTATTAGGATACAACATAAAGATTAGTAATTATGGTATAGGAATTGAGCAAGATGAACTAGACAAAGTATTTGAACCTGGGTATCAGGGTAGACTCCGAACAGGTGAAATGCGTCCAGGTTTTGGAGTAGGGTTATCTTTTGTAAAAGAGTGTGTTGAATTACACGACGGTATAATCTCAATAGAAAGCCAGAAACTTTCTGATGGTCATGCTTGGCTTACAACGTTAAGTATTTGGTTGCCACTTAACGGCCCTAAAAAGACAGCGGTAAAAGCAAATAAAGGATAAATTATGCCGAAAATAGCTTGGATTGAAGATGATTATGATGAAATTTCATCATTGGTTAGGCTGCTTGAATTGGATAATTACGAAATTCCTAGATTTCGTACTAGACCAGATGTTGATAATTCTATTAAAGAAATATTGTCCTGCGATGCAATAATTCTTGACATTATTCTTCCACCTATTAATGAGGAAGACCCATATCAAGGGCTTTCTATACTAAAGATGCTTCGAGAACAATACACCTATGAAAAACCCGTTGTCGTTTGCACTGTAGTTCGTGCCCCTGGAATTATGGATAAGCTACGCAGACTTGGTGTATTAGAGGAAAATATCCTCCACAAACCAGTGAGACCATCAGTTCTTACTGCAACCGTAAAAAAAACGTTAGGGCATGAATAGTCCTCACACTTCCATCTCCTCCTCTTCCCTCGCCACCTCGCCACGTTCCATCTTCTTCTTCAAATGCTCCGGCCACGCAGATGTATCCTCCGCCTGCAAGAACAGCGGACCACTTCCCCTCTGAGTCAAAATATCGCGCGTGCGAACATTCAACACCGCCTTCGCTGCATCGATGCCTGAAGAGGTCACGCCTGCCACACCGTGACTCAATGTGCTTTGTCCGCAGAGGTACAAACCCTCAAACTCGGTAGTTGCTCTAAATCCCAACGGTCCCACCTGCGAAGGCGACTTCTCGATGCCATAGATATTTCCGCGCGTTGCGTTGAGATAATGCT
>DNDT01000085.1 GCA_003487525.1 Flavobacteriales bacterium | reverse complement strand
GATGTTGCAAACCTGACCCAATCGATTGCGTATTCCGACCACAGTTTTACCAAAAAACCGATATTCAAAGGCGAAAACTACCTGATTCTCTTGTTTGCTTTCCAGAAAGGGCAACGCCTGACAGCCCACACCATCCCCATCGACGCCTTTATCCAGGTGCTGGAAGGAACGGCAACGGTCATTATTGATGGGCAAGAACATGAGGTGAAGGCGGGCGAAAAGATCTCTTTGCCAAAGAACCTCCCCCACGCTTTGACCGCCAAAGAAAACTTCAAAATGCTGCTGGTAAAATAAGCCGCCTCATCGATCAAAACCGTCAAATCCCCGCAGATGCGATTTTGAGAGTCGGCCCCGTCCGGACAAAATCAATTTGCCAAGATAGACGTTAAGCCCCCGGCATCTCTCCGCATTTCCCCAACGGCAATCTTGATCCCCACATCGGCCAAAGACATATTGGCGCTAATCAGCGCCAAGGCCGAGGTGGGGAAAGAAAGGTTGCCACCTTATTTTTCAGTTACACCCACCGCCAAAAAAACCTAAACATTGTCAGGGGATTCGTTTTCTGCTAGCGTGTCAGGAATGACTCGCAACCGAATAACTGCCCCGTATTATTATGCAGCGCTGCATAATAATAAATAGCGGTACATTATACAGCGCCCATGCAGCATAAGAATAAGAATACGGTGTTATTCTAGCGTGAATTTAGAGAATTTGGAGCGTGGCTTATCAAAAGGCAGCGCGCGATAATAATATAGTTAGCCATCGAGATAAATTAGGGAATAATGAGCTTAACTACAGGAATAATAATTTTAGGTTTAGTTTCGTTTGGTTTGAGTTACTTCATGTTCAAAGTTAAAAACGAACCTTTGAGAATTATGCTCTTATTCTTGGTTCCTTTTGTTATCGCATACTTTTCATACTGGGGGCCTGTTTGGACGTCCGAAACAAAAGACAAAAGCGGTGAATTTGGTGCTTGGGCAATCGCCTTCATCGGTCCATGGGCTTTTATTTGTTTTGTAGCAATGCTTCTAGGTCTTTTGGTGTTTTCACGTATTGATAAATTAAAGAACAAAAATGGCTAACCAGGCAATTAAGCTGACTGGGACAAGCGCTGCCATGTTTCCTGAAAACTTTTAGGCCAGCAGCTTATCTTGGTCGTTGCAAATATGAAATCACCGTTGAAATAGTGAGATCATGACATGCATAATTTTATTCTGACGGTGGCAAAAGATACAAAATGGAAATATGTAGCGATAAGCACGTTAATAGCTGTAGCCCTATCAATAATTTTCAACATAATAATATTTAATGGAATTAATAAATTCTTTGTTTACTGGTTTAACAATGTTCGGGACAAATCACTTGAAATATCTGAATATAGTAACCATGCAAATGAATTTATAAATTCATGGCGATGGATACCGCTCTATGTCTTGTCATGCATGGCATCACAGTTCATAGCATGTAGATATCTTGTCTCCAAAACTAAAGGCAAAGAGTTAACAAACGCTCTCATGCTTGGCGTAGCATCCGTTATTTTGATATATCAATTCAATTTAATATACTCTGTGATTGCGCTCTCTATTACACTTTTAACTGCATATAAATATAAAAACACAACAACAATAAAAATAAATCTAGAAAAAACAACCTAACCAGGCACTGCACGGGAAATCACGGCCTGCGGCCATGTTTCCCGCTGAGTTTGGCCGTGAGGTGTATAAAGCCAAAATGAAAACCATTCTGTGCGTCATCATCATGCTGACAATTACTCCCATAGCAGCAGTTACGGGTTTAATCAGTTATGACCCACCAAGATGGGGCGGGGAAATGAAAATTGAAAACATATTAATTATGGCGTCATTTGGACTAATTACGGTCCAAGTGTGGCTTACCTATATTCCCGCACTAATATTTACCCCTATAATAATGAAACGTCTTAGCGAAAAAGAAATATTCCACACCATTCCAAAGTGGAAATTTTACCTGAATTCAATATTATATGGCGCTGGGGCAGGAATATTTATTTTACTCCCATGCATATTACTATCAGTCGGCCATTCGCTAGACATAACACTTAATTGGTTATGGGCAGGCATTGTGGCTGGAGGTATAACTTTTCCCATCATTTCGACCTTGTATAGGCTTATCAAGCCTAAAAAGCTACAGGAGCCAAGCTTGGCTTCGTAAATTATACAAAAATTACACCCAGCAAGCGCGCCCCTCACCCAAGTCGTTATGTCTTTAATAAAACCGACGTGAATATGAAAATAATTGATTTAACACATCCTGTTTCACAAAAAATGCCGGTTTACCCCGGAACAGAGCCTCCAATTTTTGAAGTAGGATGCTCAATCGAGGAAGATGGATTCTTAGAGAAGAAGATAACCTTTTACTCACACACTGGTACACATATTGATGCACCAGCCCACCTTATTAACACTGCAAAAACTTTAGATTTATTCCCTGCGCAGCACTTTTTTGGCAAGGCATTCCAAGTAAACCTGAGCAAGAAGAAAATTGAATCTATCGGCATCAGTGAACTAAAACCCCATAAAGAAGCAATTCAGCAGGTCGACTTTCTTTTAATTCATACAGGTTGGAGTCAATATTGGGGTGAAGAAAGGTATTTCAGGAATTTTCCAGTCTTATCACTGGAGGCGGCAAATTGGCTCTGCATGTTTAACCTGAAAGGAGTCGGAATTGATACAATTTCCGCTGACAGTGAGGACTCAAAAGAGTTTCCCATACACAAAGTATTTCTTCAGCGAGATATAATAATTATAGAAAATATTGCTAACTTAACAGAATTACCAACTGACGAATTTACCTTTTCCTGCTTCCCTTTAAAATTACAGGATGCTGATGGCTCACCTGTTCGTGCGATTGCATACTTGTGATCGCACTGAATAACCTACAATTTGACATAACAACACGCTGCAAAAGGCAAACGGGCAGATAAGTAAGAAAACTTGGCCTGTGGCCTGATTGCCGCTCACCTGAGTCGTTAACTCCAATAAAATATGAACGAACACGAAACGAAAACCATCAAAACTTTCTTCCAAAAAAATCGCCAAGAACGATATTTTTCTTCTTCGCCCGACTCGAAACAGAGAAAAAAATGGCTGGACAAGCTTAATCACGCGCCTGGTCTCAACGAAGAGTATATCCAAAAGACAAACGGGAAAACCGACACTTACCTGGAACTGAAAGCCAAAGGCGCCCCAGAAGAATGTTTCGTAATCTCCTGCTCAGAGGAACTAAACCTGAAAACATTGCCCCTCTCGGAAGCCCTGCCCCAGACTGAACAACTCGGCTGGGGAACAATCATAAGCTGTATTCCGGGAAAACTCGCCTACTACCATGGTGAACAAGGCGAAGGGAAAGCAATTCTAGAAGCTGACCAATGAATAAACAAAAAACGCCCCACAGCCTTAATTGGCCCGGGGCGTTTCTGTTTTTTTCGGCACAAAACTCCCTAAAACGGCAGATCCTCGCAGGGGCGATTTTGCGAGTCAGCCACGTCCGGGCAAAGGTAGCACTGATGAGCGCGAAGGTCGAGGTGCGGGGCACCGCACCNNCGCCTTACGTAATTCTGACAAATGATATTCACCAAACTTAATCATAAAAAATACATTTCATGCAATTAGACCTAAAATGTTCTGTCTGCGACAGTGCCCTGACCATACATAATCATCTACAATATGGAACATTAAATCACTGTCGTGATTGTGGGGCCATATACCTTAATTCCACACACACACCCAAATACGATCACTCTTATTACAAATCATGGTTTGCTCAGCAACAAGGGAATATAGAAAAAATAAAACGGATTAATTTCCACTCCCTTCTCACCTCGACAATTGACTCACTCAAAGGGAAAAAAATTCTCGATATTGGTTGTGCGACAGGATTTTTGCTGAAGGAGGCAATCGAACTCGGCGGTGAAGCATATGGGATTGATATCAACGAATGGGCAGTTACTCAAGCCAAAAAAGAACTACCGCAGGCACATATATTTACCAGCACCACAAATGAGGCAATCACCAAAGGCCTTTTGGAACCAGAAAGCTTTGATGTAATTACCGGCACAGACATAATTGAACACGTTCCTGACATAACTGATTGCTTTACTGATATTTTGAAATTAATGAAACCGGGTGGAAAAGGGATATTTACTATCCCGGACATCGAATCATTTTCATGCAAAATCATGGGGTCATACTGGTTCCAATACAAGCCTGAACATGTAAATTTTCCAACCAGAAAAACATTAATAAAACTTGCAGAGAAACTAGGTTTTCACATTGATCAAGTAAGTCCCCACCGAAAAAAACTAACCCTCGGATATATCTTTAACGTCTTACATTCCAATAGTAATGGCTTCCAAAAATATATTGGCAAAATGGGACTCATAATTTCAGAAATATTCAGAATAAATCAAACCATCTTTTCTCTACCGACAGGTGAGATGCTTTTAAAAATAAGCAAAACACCCAAAGACCCAACAACCGAACCCTCAGGTGAAAAATCATGTTCAATATCCTAAAAAAATCATTTCCATATTTTGTTTTAATAATCCTTGCCTTTTCACTTCGCTGGGGCTACGTGACCAACAGTCAATTCAATCAACCTGTCCGATCAGATGCTTACAACTATTTCAAGATCGGCAAGAATCTGGCATTCGACCACGTATTCAACAGTTCCTTTAAACACAATGGCAAATCACGCCATGAAGCCCGCCCTCCGGGATATCCGTTTTTTTTGGCAGCGATTTTTAAAATTACCAATTCTCCACAAGCTTTTTACAAGTTAACCTTAATTATCCAATGCCTCCTCGGCGCCCTGACTGTAGCCTTGACCTACAAACTGACCTGCTATCTCGTGCCTCCCATATGGAGCATGCTTGCCGCCTTTCTAATTACCATTTCACCACACATGATCACCATGAGTGCCTTTCTGTTAACGGAAAGCCTTTTCACTTTTCTTTTTGTATTGGCAATATTTCTAACCACACTCGCATACCAGAAAGACAAATATCATTGGTATCTTCTCGCAGGGCTGACTTTCTCCCTGGCTATTTTCGTTCGCCCCACACTGGCAGTTGCTCCACTGCTTTGCGCGGCGCTAATCTTCTATTTATTGCGTGGCGACAAAAAGCCTATACAAATACTAACGCTACTGGCCATATTTTTGGCCTCTTCATTTGCCATACCAGCTGGATGGTCTACATGGAAAAATATCACTTTGGGGCCTGACAACGCTCAGTCCGCTCAACTAAAAACCGCTGTAGTCTGTGGACTGTATCCACAGATAACCTATAAACATTTTCGTGGTTTCCCATACCGTGAAGACCCTAACTACAATCAAATTGCCCAAAAAGGGTATATTGATCTAGTCAAATATACTTTTGCAAATATCGTCAATGATCCAGCCCGGCATCTTGGGTGGTGGCTATTCGGCAAGCCCCAGATGTTTTGGTCATGGAAAATGGTGAGTGGAGACGGCGTTAACGTATACCCCATGAGATATACATGGTTTGAGGCAAGTCCAATATTAGGCAAATTAAAATCATTAATGCTGGAAATACATCCACTCCTTGTTATTTTGGGGTTTTCCAGTATTTTTTTCTTCTGGAAAAAACAAACAGACAACCCGGCAGGAAAAGCGACTTTCGCCCTCTGCTTTATCGTGATTTTCCATACTACGTTGATGTTTATGGTTCTTGCCCCCTTCCCCCGTTATGCGCTGCCATTGGGTCCCGCGCTCTATATCCTGAGCGTTTTTTCCCTCTATGAAATAAGCAAACTCATTAAACAAAAGTTGGTCGAGGCATAACAATTGACAGACCACGCGCCTCACAATAAACCTCGACTGCTATTTCTGAACCCTCCGGCGGATGAAATTGTCATACGAGACTACTATTGCAGCAAAACCAGCCGATCCGACTATCTTTTCCCGCCCGTGGATTTCCTCATGCAAAGCGGGATACTTGCAGAGGATTATCAGCTGGATTTTATCGATGCAGTGAGGGATCGCTTATCAACAAGCGCCACCGTAAAACAGGTTGAAAAAATCAATCCCGACATAATTTTTTTCCTGGCCGGAGCTGTATGCTATCAAACCGACCTGGACTTTATCAAATGCCTGGCAAAGCCGGACAGGATAATGGTGGGCAGTGGCGACATCTTCCTCGCCGACCCAAAGAACTGGCTGGAGAAATATCCGTTCATCAATGCTTTATCAATGGACTTCACCAACCATGACATCAAACATTACCTTCAAGGCAGGTACGAAAAAATTGAGCGAATGGCGTACCGCTTGCCTGGGACAGGCGAAATTTTCGCAATAAATTCCGAAAAGCCCAATACGCAACTTGAAGTAGGCGTCCCGCAGCAACAATTATTCATCCACCCCAGCTACAGATTTCCGTTCGCCCGGCACCCAAAATTCACCATTTTTTTAACGGATTTCGGATGCCCTTTCAGTTGCAGCTTTTGCGTAATGTCCTCCCTGCCATATCGCTTCCGGAATAATACCGAAGCGTTAAAAGAACTCCAATTACTTCACAGCCTCGGTGTTCGCGAGCTGTTCTGGCTCAATCAGACCTTTGGCATAAAAAGGGATGACACACTGCAACTCCTTACCGAAATGGCGCAATTTACCCCTCGGTTTTCCTGGACCACATTCTGTCGGCCCGACCAGCTGGACGATCAGTTATTGTCAAAGATGAAAGAAGCCGGCTGCCACACCGTCATCATCGGAGTAGAAAGCGGCTCAGACAAAATTCTCAAGATGTACAACAAAGGCTACACAGCCACACAGGTCCGAGCTGCATTTGACCTGTGCCGGACCCATAAAATACAAACAGTGGGGACCTTTGTTCTGGGCCTGCCGGGAGAGACCGTTGAAACAATCAAGGCGACAAGTCGTCTTGCCCGTAAAATAGGCTGTGATTTTGCTTCATTTCATACTGCGGTTCCCCGAGCAGGCACCGAATTAAGGGCAAACGCCATCGCCTCAGGAGATATTGACGGCGCAGACTTCCTGATGGACCAAGCAGGCAGCTATATCGCCATGACCCCGAAGGATTTAGACCCAGAAACACTTATGGCGCTTAAACGAAAAGCTGTCTTGGGCTTCTATCTTCGGCCCGGCTATCTGCTAAAACAACTATTCAAACCACGCTCCTGGTATGAGTTGAATAATGTTATCCACCAAGGTGCTTCTCTGATCCTTAATGGCTTGGGCTTAAGAAAGAAAAAGTTAGGCAGTTAACCACTTTACGACGACCCGGCAGTATACAAATGAAAATAAAAACTCTACGAATTATAGACTTGTGGGTGGGACGGCCAATTTGTTGGTTGTTGACACTCGC
>DNDT01000280.1 GCA_003487525.1 Flavobacteriales bacterium | reverse complement strand
TTTGGAGCGCGGATTAAAATACAACAGCCACAACGCTCCAATTAGCAGAAGGATTGCACCTAAAAACGACCATGCCGGATTTCTTATGAAGATATTGCCCTGTTTTCCCTTATTATCGTATTCACCGAACAGGCGAACCACCTCCTGCCATAATGGACTTAATACTGCAGGTTCATTTGTCGCATCAATGATTTTTTGAATCTCAACAATAGTTGCTATCTGCTGTTTTCGATCCTGAATTCCTGCATTGAGTTGGCTCAATAACCCTTGAGCTTTTATTAGACTCTGCAAATGAGATAATAATGTTTTATTTGTTTCATCGGTTTTGTCTAGATTGACTGCTGTCTCAAGATTTACCACTGCAATTGCCCATTGTTTAGCGTTCAATTGCTCCAACGCTTTTTGCTTGAAACTATCCGCTACAGACGCGTTGGAGAGGTTGTCGAGTAATTCCTGTGCTTGTGGAAATTGGGAACCGCGATTTTGAGCAATTACGATTGCCTCCTTTAGTAATTGCTTTGTCTGCTGTATGTCCCCCGCAGATATAAAATAGCGCGATCTTTTATAAAGTTCCAAAGCCGTAGTAGGCACCTCAGAAGTGATAGTTCTTAACTCAAATTGAGGGTTTTTTGCGATTATTAAACGTCCTTCCTGTTTGTATGACCATTTTTGAGGAATCTGTTTTGGAGTAGCGTACATTATTTGTTCATAAACATAGTCATATAATTCATCAATAGAAATGTTCCCATCGTTATCTTTATCAGCATCTCCTGTTCGCATTCCAGCTATCAAGAAGTGGGTAAACAAGGAAAGTTCGGTTTGAGGAATAACTTGGTCGCCTTCAAAGGCATATTGGGTAGAATCAGTTGCTGTTAAGACAACATGCCCATATCCATTTCCCCTGAATGTGTCTTCTGTCATGGCCTTTTGTCTTCCTTTTGTGCTGCGTTCAAAAGATCCGCTATTACAACAATCAAGAATTAGAATTTGCCGCTTTGAGCGGCAGCTATCCATCTCGTCTGCAATGAACGATGATGGGATAGCAGTTGCATTCAATAGATGATTGGTCTTTGTATTTTTGAAGGCAAGGAACAATCGCCCGCGTTCATCTAAAACGCCATGTCCAGTAAAATATAGCAAAAGAAGATCGTCGGGTTTTTTGTTTGCAAAAAATGAACTGATCTCAATACGAATATCATAATCATTTTTATCAACTAGTGAGATAACCGAATCGAAATTACCAATTTTTTCGTCTTCCAAAGCAGTGGCTAAAGCAATTGAATCTGCTTTTGGTGCTTTTAATTGTGTTAGTTTCGAATCGTCATAGACCGTGTTGCCTATGACAAGAGCATATTTCATCATATAGAATTATTTTTTCACAGCCCTGCCTAATGTCTTTACAATAGTTTCCAATTCTTTAGAAGACGTTTTCGTTGGATCATACTCGATTTGTGCAGTTTTTCTCCCCACCTTAATCTTGATTTTTACTGGGGTTGAAGGCTTTCTATCAATCCAAGATACCAACAATTCAAAAAGAGGAGGAATAACCGCTGGGGCAAGCGTGATTACCATATTGCCAATATCTGTCCAGTCAGCAGCTTTTGTGCCTTTAGGTGCAATGCCTTTAGAAGTATCATCAATAGAATCAATTTTGAGTCTCTTAATTTCAGACTTTAATTCATGTGTTAGATTATTAAGTTCTGTTTGATCTCCTCCTTCTATTGAAAGTGAAATCAGTAATCTGACGGGGTTAGTCATATCGCCTCCGAAGTAGATAATATGATACAACGAAAATTAAGAACCATGCAATTTCATTTTTCTCTAATACCTAATACGCCCTGCCTCATCTTCGATCTCATACTTTTCAAGTATTAATTAATTGGAACAGACAGATTCTGATGTGTCTGTGAGACCGCTATGAAGTCCGATTACGAAAGCGTCTGTGTCGTTTATCATTTAATGATGCCAATGAACTCCTTGATGCGAGACCAGAGCAAGCCAAATAGCGTGGTGCCAATCGTGCCCCATAAAAAAAATATTACTTTGCGTAAACCATAAATCGGAGACACTGCTATGTGATAGTCTTTCGAATCACAATTAGCATTGTTGCCCTCAATCTCTAGATAAAAGTCAACATAACGACTTGGGTTTGCTATAACACTAAACGGTTCATTGAGTGAAAATACGATACTTGTAGAACGCTGCTCTCCAGGTACTAAGTTTTCGATCTTTACTTTATTTGCCTCTTTGTTTTCAAAATGAACTTTCGCGGTTCCATGGGAATTAAGTAATACGTACCCATCCATGACGCCAGCGCCCATGTTTTTAATGATAATCTCTATTGTTTCTTTATCTCCGTTTGCAATATAGTTCGGGTAATCTACTTCGACCTCTAAGCCGTTTGGGTTTAGACAACTAACTAACGCTTCGGTGCGCGGCATCAAATACAACAGCCACAGCGATCCAATTAGCAGAAGTATTGCGCCTAAAAACGACCATGCCAGATTTCTGATAATCGTGCTGCCTTGTTTTCCCTTATTATTGTATTCGCCGAATAGACGAACCACCTCTTGCCATAATGGACTTAACACTGCAAGTTCATTTGTCGCATTAATGATCTTGTGGATCTCGGCGATAGTGGCTGTTTGCTTTTTACGATCCTTAATCCCCGCGTTGAGCTGACTCAATAACCCCTGGGCTTTGATCAGACTTTGTAAATGGGATAGCAATAATTTGTTAGTTTCATTTGTTTGGTCTAAATTGACCGCGGTTTCAAGATTTGTAATTGCATTTGCCCATTGTTTGGCGTTTAACTGTTCAAGCGCTTTTTGGCTGAAACCGTCTGCGGTAAAAGCATTCGGCAGGTTATCGAGCAATTCCTGCGCTTGTGGAAATTTGTTGCCGGTTTGCTGAGCGATAGCAATTGCTTCCTTCAATAATTTCTTTGCTTGAGACAAATCGCCTGCAGAGATGAAGGAACGTGATCGTTTATAAAGTTGTACCGCTTCAATAGGGACTTTTGGTGTGGCGGTTTTTAAAGAAAGATTCAGTTCAGCTTTTGCCAATTGTTTTTGCGCTTTTATATTTTTAGGTGAACG
>DNDT01000061.1 GCA_003487525.1 Flavobacteriales bacterium | reverse complement strand
AAAGATGGCGTTTGATCGCATAGAGGAATTGACAGCTCTTTTCCGGGAATAACATCATCGGGTTTTAAATTATTGAATGTGAGAATTAATTTCTTAGATACCCCAAATTGAACGGCGATGTTTTCAAGGGTTTCATTATCCTGTAAGACATAATTGACGGTTTTACATTCTTGAGCAGTTGCTAAAATCATAGTTGATGGTGTGGATGGGGTAGGGGACAAGTTATTTGTTATAGGTAAATTGTGTGGTGTAGGAATGAAAGTTGGAATCTGTTTAGAAGTTGTCAATAATTGTCCTCCAATAAGATTGGTAACAATAAAACATCCAAGTATTAAAGCGATACTCATGGTTACCCTTCCCTGAATTTGGGTTGGGTCGAAAAAGAATACCCATGGAAATTTTTTAAAGTTTGTCGTTGAACTAAGGATGGCTTGCATATTCAAGTGTGGAGACCTGCTATCAATAGCAGTATGCAGTATCCTTCTCAGCCCTGATTCTAAGTCAGTAAGGTTTTTTGCGTAATCGCTACACTCCACACAATTTTCCAGATGAGCGTTCAGTATCGATAAATCTTCTCTCATTAAGATTTGATCGGTAAACTTGTGAAGTAATCGTTGGGCTTCCTGGTGTGTAATCTCGAACATGGGTTAATCTCCAGTTATTTTTTGTGAATGTATGAACATTAAGCGTAGTCTTTCGCGCCCGGTGGATAAACGGGAATGAACTGTTCCTTCTTTAATGTTCATGAGTTCTGCGATCTCAGTAATTTTAAAATTGTGATAATACCGCAAAACGAGTGGTATTCGGTGCCTTTCACCCAATGAGCGGAGCAATTCCCATAAAACTTCATCTTCTTCTTTCAAGATAACCATTTCTTCAAGCGAAGGAGATGCTTGTAATCGAACCTGAATGATTGATTTAAGTTTATCGTGCAAGCGTTCTTGTGTTTTTCGCTTTCGCAATCGGCTGCGGCAGACGTTTAGGGTAATTTTGTAAATCCAAGCCTTAAACGGTGTAGTCTCATTATAAGATTTCAATGCCCTCAATGCCAAAATAAACACTTCTTGCGTTGCCTCGTTAGCTTCTGATGGATCGTTCAGTATAGAGAAGGCAAAACGAAATACACCAAGTTGATGTTCTTGTACCAACTGCGCGATGGCGGTCTCATCCCCCTTGATGCATGCTGTGATGAGCTCTACTTGGTCTTCTGCCATGAAGCCTTCTATATTGTTAACGCGTTAACTCGGGAAAATCTTCATTTTTAGCATGAACTCGTAAAAGCAAAGCATATTATTGTTGAGCAGTCTAATTGATTTGCATTTTCCTTGCGCTTATCATGAAGAGAATATATATTCTACTAAATGCGCGTAGCCATTAAATACATATCTCATATATAAACATCAAAAACTAAACAAAAGAACCTGCAAGTTGTCCACACCCAGCCTGAATATCAATTCCTCTGCGCATTCGAATCGTACACGAGAACCCAGCGCGTTCCAATGTTTCTTTAAACTTTGCTGCCCGCTGGCGACTTGTAGCTTGCCCGCTGTATCCACCAGTTGGATTGAGGGGGATTGCGTTGATATGACAATGTATCCCTTTAAGGCGTTCGGAAAGTTCAATAGCTGTATTTTCACTGTCATTTTCGCCATTTATGAGAGCCCATTCAAAAGTAACTCGGCGATTTGTTTTTTGAACATAATATCGACAGGCATTCAACAGTTCGTCCAAATTCCACTTTCGATTTATGGGCATTATCTCGCTGCGTTTTTCATTGTTTATCTGATGCAAGGATACTGCCAGGTTTATTTGACGCTTCTCATCGGCAAAGCGTCGAATCGCGGGAACTAATCCAACAGTCGATATTGTGAAGCGACGTGCACCAAGGGCGAAACCATCAGATGCGTTAAGGCGATCGATGGCAACCATAACATTATCATAATTTTGGAAAGGTTCACCCATGCCCATCAAGACTACGTTGCTGACACGCTCTTTCACTTTACTTAACAAACGTGCATAGTAAATCACTTGTGCAAGGATCTCGCCACTGGAGAGATTTCTTTTAAAACCAATTTGCCCAGTGGCACAAAAGACACATCCCATCCCACAACCTACCTGGGATGAAATACACAGGGTGCGGCGTTTCTTTTCGCGCAATACAATACTTTTACTGCCATTATGAAGAGATGAGTCATTATCTGATGAATAATCTGATGACCCACTATACTTCATCAATACTGCTTCAATGAGATTTCCATCTCTCAGTTTTAAGAGTGTCTTAATCGTCTGTTTGTCAGATGAATTAAGTATTGTGACGGGGGATAGGGGGTTCCAATCAAATTCCCGTTCGAGTTTCTTTCGCAGGGGGGTGGGTATAGTAGTAAATTCAGAAGGTGTATCGTAGAGATGTTTGTATAAACCTTCCCAAATCTGCTTCGCGCGATATGGAGGTTCTCCCCAATCTTTAAAAATTTCTTTTAATTCAGATTGTGAAAAGTCATAGATTAATGAAGACT
>DNDT01000389.1 GCA_003487525.1 Flavobacteriales bacterium | reverse complement strand
AGCAATGATGAATGACTTTCAATTGCTCAGGGACGTTGTCCTGTTTAATGTCGGCGTCAATAAGAACATAATCTATTACAAGGGAAAAATATATGAATAAGAAAAACCTGATCGCCTTAAAAATCGTCCTCTTAACGACATCTTTTTTTTCTTGCTTCGAAAGTTATGCTCAGGATTCAAAACTTGAAATCATTCCGACCGGAGGATATACCTTTAGTTCAAGAACCAACTATGCCAATGCGCAATCGGATCTTGCGGACGATGTCAGCTTGGGAATTGCCCTGGATGTCAGGTTACATGAGGAAGCCCTGGTTGAATTTATGTACTCCTACATGCCGACCACTGCAAATACTACCATTTACTGGGGGAGATCGGTTGGAACGGAATACAGGAGTACCCCAATGAGCGTCGAGTATTACCACATTGGTGGTGTCCGTGAAATTTCAAACGAGAAAGTCAGACCATTTACCTCAGTCAGTATCGGGGCAACACGTTTTCACCCGACCGGAAGTACAAAAACAAATTTCGCTTCCGGTTCTCAGAATTTATCCGATACATGGACCTTCTCTGCCGCTCTGGGAGGGGGCGCAAAAATCATGATTAACCAGCGCATTGGACTTCGTCTTAAGGCCGGATTACTGATGCCGATGTATTTCAGCGGTGTGGGTATTTACTGTGGCGGTGGTTGTGGTGGTGGTGCTTCTTTTGGGATTTACTACCTGCAACTCGATATGTCCGGCGGTCTGATTATCGGCCTTGGAGATTATTGATCAGTACATCTGATCGGCCTTTTCTGTCCTGTCGTAATCGTAGTAATAATAAGGCTTCCTGAACATGTTCCAGGATAGCGCCACATAAAAAACGTTCACGTTCAGGTATTCCCTTGCCGGCTTGTAATTCGGGTCATTGTTGGCCAGGCCGTTTCCCGGATACCGGATGTCCTTCGGATCAGTTATGGTCGAATTGTTAAAGTCGGGATTGAAGAACTCGGTAAAATAGTACTTCGCCTTGATATTAAATCCACCTTTGAAATTAAACCCGATGAACCCTGCATGTGTGAAGGAATTCACGCGGTCGCTGAACCAAACATTGAATTTTCGGTCTTTTGATTCGCCGTTAAAGTACTTTTCCTTGTAGTTGAAAGGGACTTCAAATTCGTATCCGAAATACAGGAAAGTACCGTTCATGTCTCCCCATTTCAGGCCAATCGGAATACCGGCGTTGTATGTCCTCACCTTCCACTTTTCGTTGTCCTTTTGGTAGATGAAGCCGACATTCCTGATGGTAAGTCCAGTAAAGAAACCGTGGTTCTTGCCATCCCAGTTGTTTAACATCTGAAGGTTAAACCAGGGAGCAAAACGCATGACATTTCCACCCTCTTCGCCCGATTCCGTGATTATTTTGGCTCCCGAAAAATTAATTTCACCGGATACACTCGCATAGCGGGTTTTTCCCGAATTATTGAATTTGGAATCATCCTGTGCATTCACATACAGTAATAAAAACAAGGAAAGGAATAAGCTAAGAGCTTTTTTCATCGTATTTGATTTGGTGGCAAAAATATGCATTGCGCAAAGAAAGTCAAAACATCGTTAACGTAAAGTTATCCAAGTACAATTTTTCATATTTTCGCGGCTAAACAATTAAACCCAACTTTAATGAAAAAAGTATTATTGGCAGTTTTTGCCGTGTGCACCATTTCAATGTCATATGCACAAAATGCGACAGATGAAGTAGAAATTTTAAGAGATCTTGCCGACGCAGAGAGAAAAGCTCTGGTTTCGGAAAACATGATGCTTACGGATGAAGAGAGTAAAATCTTTTGGCCCTTGTACGATGCATATCGCGCTGAGGCAAGAGAGATCGGAACAGAAGGGATAAAGATCATTGAAGAATTTGCCGAGAACTACGAAACCATGGATGATGCAAAGGCCATTCAGATCATGGATAGTTATTTCAAAAACAGGGCGGCTGCCACTAAAGTTCAAAACGACCACAGAATGAAAATGCAAAAAGTGCTTCCGGGGAAACTTGTTATGCGCTATATGCAAATTGAAAACAAAATGAATGCCATCATTAACTTTGGTTTGGCGGCTGAAATCCCGCTGACGATAAAAGAGTAGTCTGGTTAAAAGAGGGCCCAGGCCCTCTTTTTTAATTAGTAGAATCATTACATTTGAAATCCTAAACAGAATTCATGAAATCCATACGAAATTTAGCAGTACTAACATCCGGAATTCTCATCCTGAGTGGTTGCTACAAAGCCCCGGATGACAATGTCTACTATGAAGACCTGGACCTTGTGCACACCAACTACGATGTTCAAAAAGCGAGCGGTGATTCAAGTTACCCGAATGTCTACAAGACTTATGCGGTGGCAGATTCAATCGGTCTGGCTTCGAACACGGACGAAGTGGATGTCGAATCGGTCAACGAGCCGGAATTCAGAATTAACATACGAAATACCGTGATCAATAATATGGAGAACTACGGGTATACCGCTGTAGCCGCTACAGATACACCCGACATCTATGTTTCATTGACCGTTACTTACATAAATACAAAAGGAGTCGATTATTACCCCATATACTGGGGTGGTGGAGGTTATGGATACGGTTATCCATACTACGGATATGGTGGAAGCTGGTATTATCCATCTTACACTTGGGTTCCATCATACTATTCATACGATCAGGGATCACTGCTCATTGACTGGATGGACATTAAAAACGCCGTTCGCATACCGGATAACGATACCGTTTATTACAAAGTGGACGTTGTCTGGGACTGCACCATATCGGGACTTGTGCGCAACAGTACCGACGCAGATCGAAACAGCCGATTTAAAGCGGCAATCGATCAAGGATTTGAACAATCACCTTACCTGAAACATTAAGCTTAGAGAAATGAAGAAAATTATCCTAATATCGACCTTACTCTTGAGTCTTTCAGGTATTTCCAGGGCTCAGGATATGATCTTCACGCTGGACTACAATTTTGGTTACGCGACCGGAGATTTTGAAACCTTCGTTCCAGATCCCGCATATCGTGGAGGTGGATTACAGTACACACGGTTTCTTGATGGGAATGAAAACATCGGAATCGGAATGTACATCGACTGGCAGGGATGGTATAAGAAACATCCGAGAAGCACCTTTGCCTACTACGGGGACAATGCAACGGTGTCAAATTCGGATATGAATGCCGTAAAATTTGCATACCTGTACGTTACCCCTGTTATGGCTTCGTTCAATTATTACTTTGTAAAGGAGTCGTCGGTGCTTCCGTTCGTTGGATTGAATGTTGGAGCCGTGTATACCGAACAGGAACTGAATATCAGTGCCATTTCTAACCGCGTGAACACCGCATGGGACTTTGCCGTGGGTGGCGAGGCCGGACTTCATGTTGTGTTTGGAGAATCGGGAGTTGGTGCCAATGTAACCGGTAAATACACCTACTCTTTTTACAAAAACACCTTTCATAACGTTCAGTTAACAACGGAGGGAGGTTCTTTTGTCTCAATTGGCGTAGGTCTGTCCTTCTTAATGCTGCGATAAAATATAGCGAATTGTAACAGACCGGGGTTTTGCAAAGAATCCCGGTTTTTTTTTGTTGTCATTTCAAAATTTGCCTCAAAGAGCAATTCAACAAAAGGACTATTTTTGAAAATTAAATGCTCAAGGGCCATTAACCGAGGATCGTGTTAAAATCAATCGATAAATTCATCCGGGATTATTCTTACCTCACATTTCTTATTGCGCTTATTGTGTGGATAGGGCTGTCCCCTATCATTGAGATTATCTTATCGACATCCATTGTAGATGTTTTCATGATTACTGTTATCAATGCATCGGCGTTTTATTTTTTTTATCATGACGGGAAAAAAATAATTGCATCTACGTTGATTCCCATATGCCTTCTGCTTACCTGGTCGAGCTTCATGTTTCC
>DNDT01000076.1 GCA_003487525.1 Flavobacteriales bacterium | reverse complement strand
ATTTTGGATACGTGGGCAGGTTGCAAAACGTTTTTGGCGCTCCGATGATTGGAAACAGAAAATACCTTTTGGATGTGTATAAAGCCTTTCAGGTGAGGTATATGTACTTTCAGGACAATTTATTGCAAATTCTGCCAAAAGAGCCGAATAACAAAAAGCATTTTGACTACTACAGCAATTTAACTGTTTTTAAAATGGTGGCTGATGGGGAAGACTTGAAAGAGCACTATAATCAGCAATTATCGAAAGCTCTGTCGGTCAATTACGGATTTATTCGAAACTGGAAATTGATGTATCCGTTCCATTACCTGAATCGCATAAAAACACTTTGTGAAAAACACGATATTGAGCTCATTTTCCTGTATATTCCATCTTTTGGCATGGCTGCGGAAAAACCCTTGAATCTGGCAGAATACCAGAAATACGGAAGAGTGATACTCCCCCCAAAAAATTTATTCAACAATCCGGGAGAGTGGGCGGACAATGAGCATTTAAATTTTAACGGGTCGCACAGATTTACCCGCTGGCTGGCGAATGAACTGAACTGATGAGATCAACATTATCCAGAATTCCAATTGAATTAATTGCCATCGCGATCGTTTCGGTGTATTTCTTCAATGAGTTCAAATACAAGGAGCGTGGATTTGAAAACTGGACAGGGATTTTTAACTCGGATGTCAACGGATACTATGTTTATCTGCCCGCGCTCTTTGTTCACGGTTCGATGGACCTATCGTTCACCGATGGTGATGCATTAAAAAACACATACGAGGCCTACAGTCAATTTGCCATTTACACCGGAAACATTCATCCAACCGGAAAGAAATACACAAAATACTACGTCGGAACTGCCGTTATGCAGGTTCCGTTTTTCCTTTCAGCACTGATATATACACAGTTTTCCGGCGACCTTAGCGACGGATACTCAATGCCGTTTCAAATTTCGGTATTCATTGCCGCCCTGTTTTATTTCCTTGCAGGACTTTATTTTATGAAACGACTTCTTCTGAGACTTGAATTTCCGGAAAAAGTCGTTCAGATTACCCTCCTGGCAATTGCGCTCGGGACCAATGCGTTCAACTACGTATGGTTCGAGCCCGGAATGTCTCATATATACGTTTTTTGCTGTATTGCCGGTTTCATCAACGCCGTGCATTCCTTTTTCCAAAAAGCGAACCGAAAAGATCTTCTGATTTCTGCCTTTTTCCTTGGTTTAATCTGCATCATCAGGCCGACTTCCGCTATGATCGTGGCAGCAATCCCTCTGCTGGCGGGAAATACATCCAGATTAAAAAATGCCGGTCATTTCTTGTTTCAGAACCTGTTTTTTGTCCTTCTTGTGATAATTATATCCGGGTGTTTCATTTTTTGTCAACTCCTGATGTACAAGCTTCAGGTAGGTCAATGGTGGATATGGTCCTACGATAGTGAAGGATTCGACTTTCTTCACCCAAAGTTTATTGAACTTCTCATCGGTTTTCGAAACGGACTGTTCCTTTACAGCCCGCTGACCGTCTTGTTCCTTGTGGGTTCGTTTTTGTATTTCAGGGAAAACAAACTAATGGCAACAAGCCTGGTGCTCCTATTTGCACTTTTTAATTACATACTTTCTTCCTGGTGGAACTGGTGGTACGGCGGCTCCTTCGGTTTGCGCGCCTTTATTGACTTTTACCCCTTGTTCTCCATTCCCCTGGCCTTTCTGATAAAAATGATGCACAGAAGGTACCTCGTATTTGTTATGCCATTGGCAGTATTTGCGGGGATTTACCTTAACCTCTTTCAAAACCTGCAATATTCGCGTTCCATCATTGATTATGATCTCATGACCAGGGAAAAGTACCTGCAGGTCTTTCTTGACCTC
Organism: Flavobacteriales bacterium; assembly: GCA_003487525.1. Classification (GTDB taxonomy): domain Bacteria; phylum Bacteroidota; class Bacteroidia; order Flavobacteriales_E; family Vicingaceae; genus UBA11591. Next base: position 2,389 of record DNDT01000076.1, on the reverse strand, counting down.
GACGACGACCTGCGTTTTGTCACGTCAGACAACAGCACCATCCTTGATAAGAAAGCCCACCATCTCGTATCGACGTACACGTGTGACTTTGAAGACTCTATGAAACCGCCTTTCAGAAAATTGCATACTCCCTTGATGGTCGACTCGACAAAAAACGGCATTCGCCATTTTGTGCGTGTCGATCATAACTGGCCTTATGGTCCCACGGTTGAGCTGGGAATTGACTCGATGCTAGTTTCCAACAAGCTGGTGTACAAATACGAGGCCGACTTTTTTGTACACAATAAGAGGTCAAATGCAAGTATCGTGTTTGATCTTAAAGGGAACAGCGCTTTTTGGAACAGCCATCGTCTGATAAAAGACGTGCGATCGGTAAAAAAATGGCAACGTGCGGGATTCGAATTTTATCCCGCTAATTCCTTTAAAACCGGAGATACCCTGCTTCTCTATTTGAACAATCCAAATGACTTGCCGATCGATATTGACAATGTCCGATTATCGGTTTATTCGCTCGACGAAGAATGACAGGAAAATGTCAGGATGACCAATTCTGCCTGTCCAGACTTCTGTATTGAATGGCCTCGGCAATATGGTGTGATTCAATTTCCTTGCTCACTTCGAGGTCCGCGATTGTTCGTGATACTTTAAGAATCCTGTCATAAGCCCTGGCCGACAATCCAAGCCGTTCGACCGCATTTTTCAGCAGGGCATTCGAATGTTCGTTCAGGCGGCAATACCTGTTGAGCATTTTTCGCGTCATCATGGCATTGGTACCAACGTCAGAGGTGGCAAATCTCTTGCGCTGAATTTCCCTCGATGTTTTTACCCTTGCCCGTATGGTTTCGGAGGTTTCATTTCCATTCCGGTGACCAAGGTCTTTGATGGATACCGGGGTGACCTCCACATGCAGATCTATCCGGTCAAGCAGGGGTCCGGAAATTCGATTCAGATAGCGCTGAACATTTCCGGGTGGACAGACGCACCTTTTGGTCGGATGGTTGTGATACCCGCAGGGGCAAGGATTCATTGATGCAACCAACATAAAATTTGCCGGAAACTCGACGGTGGACCTCGCTCTTGATATGGTTATTTTCCGGTCCTCCAGCGGTTGTCTCAACACCTCAAGAACTGAGCGCTGAAACTCCGGCAATTCATCCAGAAACAGGACCCCGTTGTGAGCCAGGGAAATTTCTCCGGGCTGCGGATTTCCTCCTCCTCCAACCAAGGCGACATCGGACACGGTATGGTGAGGACTGCGGAACGGCCTATTGGACATAAGTCGCCCGTGATTTCCAACCAAACCTGCGACGCTGTGAATCTTTGTCGTTTCGAGTGCCTCCTCAAGGCTCAATGATGGCAGTATACCGGAAATCCGTTTTGCCAGCATTGTTTTCCCTGCACCGGGGGGGCCGATCAGGATGGCATTGTGCCCACCCGAAGCCGCAATTTCGAGGGCTCTTTTTATTGCCTGCTGACCATTCACGTCGCTGAAATCAAACTCTTCGCCATGTGTCCTTGATGCACTGAATTCATTTATGGTACTCCTTACCTGAGCAAGTGGTTTTCCCGAAAAGAAATCCAAAACTTCTGAAAGATTGTTCACGCCATAAACCTCGAGACCTTCCACCACCGCAGCTTCCCATGCGTTCTTCATGGGCAGGATCATCCCCTTGAACCCGTCTTTTTTAGCCCTGATTGCCATGGGTAAGACACCCCTTAATGACTGAAGACTTCCGTCGAGCGAGAGTTCACCCATCATCAGAAACTGATCGAATCTTTCAGGTGATACATGACCTGCCGTGGCCAGAATCGCCATGGCAATTCCGAGGTCGTATGCGGAACCTTCTTTTCTGATATCGGCCGGTGCCAGGTTTACCGTAATTTTTTTACCGGGCATCCGGAGACCAATGTTCCTGAGAGCCGCCTCAATTCTTCGCTGGCTCTCTTTTACCGCGTTATCCGGAAGACCTACAAGATAGAATTTATACCCGTTTTCGGTATTGACTTCAATGGTGATCCCAATTGCATCTACCCCTTGCAAGGCACAACCATACGTCTTAACAAGCATCAGTGATGTTGCTCGATGTAGTGGATGAGTGAATGGATTACCTTGATATGAATTTCCTGTGCCCTGTCGGCATAGGCAGAATGTGGTGCTCTTATTTCGACGTCACAGTGATCTTTCAGTTTCCCTCCATCTTTGCCGGTAAGTGCCACAACCGCAATTCCTTTTTCCCTGGCGGTCTGTGCTGCCTTAAGAACATTGGCAGAATTTCCGCTTGTGCTAATAGCCAACAAAACATCTCCCTTTTTTCCAACACCTTCCAGGTATCTCGAAAAAACCTGATCGAACCCGTAATCATTTCCCACGCAACTCAAATGTGAGGGA
>DNDT01000461.1 GCA_003487525.1 Flavobacteriales bacterium | reverse complement strand
AATGGAATATGAATAATCTGGCTGCACTCATGATAATTCTGTTTCCGTTCTTCTTTTTCTATCCCGGAAAATTGGTCAAGTATTTCGGAACGGCCTCCTGTGTAATTATTATTCTGGCATCCGGATCCAGGGGTGTTTTTTTGGCTCTGGGATTTGCTTTTGGTATATACCTGATATTCTTTAAAAAGTCTTTTTTGAGAATCAGCATGATTGCGGTCATGATATTTCTCTTTGGTGTATTGATTACGCAGGTTGCTTCGGACTCAAAGCAATTTGTCAGAATAAAAGAGATTTCGGAGAGTCATCTTGCTTTTCAGGAATTATTCGAAGAAGGAGGGATTGAGGAAAACTCCATCAGTATGAGGAAGGATTTAATGAAAACGGGTATGGATAGCTTTTATAAAAGTTATGGCATGGGGATTGGCGCCGGAAGCACGCATTCGGTTTTCAGGGAAAAAGGTGGAATCGGAGTATACCATTTGACCGATTTGCACAATTTTTGGTTGGAATTATTCATTGAATCAGGCGTGGTTTTTACCCTGGCTTTTTTATTCTGGTATGTCGGTTTATGGGCCAAGTTATATTACATCGGATTTTCGAAAGAGCTGGACCCAAAGTTGAAATACTATGCGCATTCATGCAGTCTGGCACTCATTGGATTTTCTGTCGCGGCCATCTCTGCCAGCTCCGCGCTTTATTTTCTGCCAATGTGGATACTTTTTGGATTTTCGATTTTGGTATTAAATAAATCGAGGCAATGGCTAGAAGAAAATTCGAAACAGGAATTGGACTACCTACCAGATGTACCTGACAAAAAGGAACATTAAAAATACGACCCAAACGATTATGCCAAGGTTCAGGTATTTCCAGAATAGTTTTTTACTTGTTACCTCCACGTAAGATACTACTTTAAATTCCACCACATTGTCCAGTTCTTCAAGAGACATGGTCAACTCTTTCTCAAGAAATATCATTTGCTGATAGATGCTTCCCAAATCAAAGTTTTGAATATTTACATTTTGATTGCTTGCAGCGAGTTTATTGATTAAAAAAACCTGTGTTGAGTCAAGTCTTTTTATTTGGCTCTGGATGTTTTGAATGTATTTTTCCAATGATCTTTTTTTGGAATAGACCATTTTTTGGACAAAACCTCTTCTGTTCATGTAATTGGCGAAAACCGAATCCAACCGGACACGGTTATCTTCTGATTGCACAGTAAACGAAATGCTTACCGCAGATTCCAACATCTCATTTTTTGTAAGTCTGACCTCACTCAGACTCATTTTATCGATGGTTGAAATATCGCCATCACTGATTCCGAGTTTCTTATGCAGCAACTCGTTTTTATTGTTTAAAACTGCTTCTGCCAATTCATTCAAAATTTCTTCGGAAATGGCATATGGATACTGATTCGAAGAAATTACAATCTTGGAGGAATACTCTTTCGGTTTATAAACATTAATCGCGTAGATACCGATTAAAACAACAAGCAAAGAAATGATTATGATGTAAATTTTCGAGCTGATAAAAGATTTAAGCTTGCTTAATAAATGGGCTAAATCAATGTCTTTTTCTTCAATCATCAGTTATATTTTTTGTCCTAATATACTTGGGCTACCTTTGAAAAATTAAATTTAGTTTTCTTTATAAAAAAATAGACGTTTCTGAATGAAACTCCTTCTTTTATCCGATCATCTTTCATCACATACAGAAAAATGGGCCAAATCTCTGGCGCGAAAAGATTTCGAAATTGTCATTTTCAGCTTATCCCAAAAAACGGCAACACATAATTACAACGAATATTCGAATATCAAAGTGATTTGTGAAAATTATCGGGCGAATACCGTTGCTTCGGGAAGTTTACTGCAAAAATCACTTTACCTTTTTTCATGGTTCAGATTGAAGAAAACCATACGCTCGTTTAAGCCCGATCTGGTCCATGCTCATTATGCATCCAGCTATGGCTTGCTAGGGGCTTTGTCCGGGTTTCATCCTTTTATTATTTCGGTTTGGGGATCTGATGTTTTTTCTTTTCCGGACACATACATAAAAGCACGGTTGCTCAGGTATAATCTTTCGAAAGCCGATCGTCTTTTGTCGACAAGTCATGTCATGGCTGCCGAAACGTCGAAATACACGAATAAGAAAATTGAAATAACGCCCTTTGGAATTGACGTGGAGAAATTCAGGCCCCGGAAGGTCGAATCTGTTTTCAAACCGACGGACTTTGTTATCGGGACGGTAAAGTCATTGGAACGGATATACGGTATTGATGTGTTGATTTCTGCGTTTGGCAAATTGAAAAGCTCATTCCCCGGTGAAACCATCAAACTTTTGGTTATTGGAGATGGTTCACAACGCAAGGTACTTGAAAAGCAGGTAAAGGATTCGGGACTTGCCGATGATGTTGTTTTTCAAGGTGCAATGAGTCAGGACGAGGTTCCGAAATATCTGAATATGCTGCATATTTTTGTGGCCCTTTCACGCAGTGAAAGTTTCGGTGTATCTGTTTTGGAAGCCTCTGCATGTGAGAAACCCGTCATTGTTTCGAGAGTGGGAGGATTGCCTGAAGTGGTTGATGAAGGAATTTCCGGTCTCATTGTCGAATCGGAAAATGTCGATGAAGCCTACAATGCATTGCTCACTTTGAAAAACGACGGTGAGTTAAGAAATAAGATGGGTCAGGCCGGACGCAGGAAAGTCCTGAATTCATTCAATTTTTCATCGAATGTGGAGCTGATGATCAAGATCTACAAGAACCTAATATAGCGCATGAAAATTCTTTTTTTGACCCAGTATTTTCCACCGGAAGTCGGAGCTCCGCAAAACCGACTGTATGAACTTGCGGTGAGGCTTCAGAAGGCCGGAGTTTCCATCGATGTTTTCACGGCCATGCCGAATTACCCGTCAATGGAAATTCACGCAGGGTATAAAGGGAAAATCTACATGAAAGAAGAAATGGCGGGCATGTCCGTTCATCGCTCTTACATCTACGTCTCAAAGAAGAAGGCCGTGCCGTACAGATTGCTCAATTATTTTTCCTTTGTTTTCAGTTCGATTCTTTATGGACTGCTGAAACTCGGGAAGTTCGATTTTATTTTTTGCGAATCTCCACCTCTGTTCCTGGGTATTTCGAGTTTGATTCTGTGCAAGGCAAAAGGAGCCAAACTAATTTTTAACGTATCCGATCTCTGGCCGGAAAGTGCTGAAAAATTGGGTATTATCAACAACCGAACCCTGCTCAACACAGCGACAAAACTGGAAGAATATCTCTATCGTAACTCAGTTTTGGTGACAGGTCAGACTCAGGGAATCGTGAAAGATATATCACGTAGATTTCCGTCAAAAAACTGTTACTGGTTGCCCAATGGCGTGGA
>DNDT01000244.1 GCA_003487525.1 Flavobacteriales bacterium | reverse complement strand
CGTTTTTCATTTGCTTGCCAACATACTAAAAATTACCCCGGTTTACATACAAGAATTTTTCAATTAGCAAGTAAAACCGAGGCTTTATCAAAAGGTGCTTTCTAGTCCAATGGGTTAAACCATAGGTCAATGGGCTTTTTCACACCTGTTGGCCGGAATGGTAGCTCTACCTTTTTCCCGGAACCGGCAGATTGGTAACCAGCTAACAATGCTTCTTGAACGAAGCGTCCATCTTCACCCGTACAGATTGGTTCTTCTTTCCCGCGCACACAACGGGCAAAATGAGCCATTTCTTGTGGAAACCCATAATTCCATAACTCTTCAAATACAGGGTAAGTCCAACCTTTCGTGGTAGGGGCTTTTTCTACAGCGTAACCATATCCTTGATTTGAGAACGTTGGTAATGCATTACCCATATGAAGGTTCCCGTAAGTTACACCTTCGTTGCCAAAAACTTCTATCCGATCATCCATACCACCTTGGCGAGCCCAACTATCTTCTACCAGGGCCACCTTATTTCCTTCAAATTCAAGAATTGCGAATGAATTATCTTCGCCTTTTGTGATGCCTCCATGCACGTAAGTTCCCATCTGAGCAGTAATACTCAAAAGCTTTGGTTTCCCCAAGAACCACCACACAAAAGCAATTCCATGGCAACCCATATCCATGAAAACTCCACCACCAGATTGATCAACATCCCAGAACCAGGGAGCATGTGGACCAAAATGCTTTTCACTTTGCTTCACAAGGTATACATCACCAAAGGCGCCCTGGTCAGCCATCTCTTTTGCCTTTAAATACTTAGGAGTNNCCATACTTCTTTGCCAATGAACTTGCATTCCCCGGTGTAGGCGAAGCTACTGCAATTACTTCAGCCTCCTCTGGCATGATGCGAAAAGATTCAGCATGGATGTCAGCCTCAAATTGAGATCCAATTATGCCAACCTTTACTTTACCTTTTGAACTCATGGTATACCTCCTTAGTATTTGGTCTAAATTCTCAAAATCTCAATAGCAATGACTATATTTGTCCGTATGTTTGAACATTTTACAATTTNNCAATTTGTTCTGTCAAGAAACCTCCTCCAAATTCTATTCAGTGTCGACAACTTTTCCAATGTTTTTAAACTCACCTGCCGGGATCTTTTTTCGCTTAGCTATGACAAGAGATAGCAACTGTAATGATAGAATTTCAAACAACGGGAGCGTCGAGTTGCTCACTTCAGGAAATAGAAAATTTGGCACTCCATGATTTTTATGTGATCCTACCCATAGTACACGTCCCCTTCGATCAATTACATCATTTGCGAGCTTCTTGTTTAATTGTACACTAGAACCATATCCCTCCAAGATAAGCAACAAATAGCTTGATGAAACCATTTCCATTGGGCCATGCCTAAATTGCGCCGCATGATAACCTTCAATTGGAAAACGAGCAGCTTCTTTCTGGGTAAGTGCACCATTCCAAACCCCAGCCATTGAAGTTCCGCGTCCAACAATTCCAGCTACTTTAAATTCCCCTAAATTCTCGTCGAAAATTTCTAGTAGGGATTGCCAGTTTTCCAAATAATTTATCATAGTAATTGAAGTATCGATAAATTCTTTGATTATTGGCTTGATTTCTACACCAAGAAGTTGGTTGGCAATAAGTGAGGCATATGAGAAAGAATTGCTGTATGTTTTTGTTGCAACGCTGTACTCTTCACCGGCATGTATATCAATGGCAAGATCTGCTTGAAGGCCTAATGGACTTTCACAATCATTAGTCAGCCCAAGTAAAAAACCAGGAACATTATTTTTTTGCAGAACTGAGAGAAGTTTTAACGTTTCAGCACTTCGCCCAGACTGGGAAGCGATAACCAATAAAGTCTTTGAATTTACTTGATGCATTGCATCATATATTAATTCAGCTGTATTGAGATAAACTACCGGTATTTGCAAGAACGTGAGAGCCAGGTAGGCTGGATATAAACTATTTAGTGATGCTCCCAATCCAGTAAGGATGATACGATCAAATTTTCCCAGCTTATAGTTTTTCACAATGGAACTATGGATTTTTTCATCTGGATATGCTTCCATTGCGCATTGAATTGCTTTAGGTTGGTCTAAAATATTTTGAATATATGGTGTGATATTCAGGGTTGCTGGTTCTTTATCTGATAATATTGGCATTCGATTTCCATTCACGAATAAAGAAATCTACATTCTTCCATGTTTTTGGGTCATCAACAGTAATGTTATCTACTGGAGAGAGAACAAACCCTTTTGGACCCAACTCACTCACGGCTGTCGATATAGCATTTTTAATTTCATCTTCTGTTCCCAATTCTACTGTTATTGCACCCGAAACGCCTCCCCAGATCGAAATTCTGTCATTATAAGATTCCTTAACCACTGCCATATCCGTATGAGTTCCTTGAATAGGGTCAATGCCAATTAAAACATCAAAGCCTGCTTCCTTGTGCAAGTCTAGCATAGGAATCAGCCCACTAGAGCAAATGTAACCAAATTTTGCACCACATTCATGAGCTAAATCCACTTCTTTTTTCAATCGAGGCAATATTACGCGTTCATAGAATTTCGGCAGAACAAAATCGCAACCTTCATACCAAGCACGGCGAATAAAAAGGTCAACATTTCCAGATAGAACTAGTTTCATGCGAGCCAAATTCCATTGGTGAATCATTTCAATAAGATCTTCAACAAATTCAATATCTCTAATCGCCAGCATCATCAGTTCTCGCATACCACAGAGCCAATTTGCCATATCCATACCTACTCCCCAACCACCAACCAACAGAATCTTTTTTTCTTTTGCAAATTCCGCAGCCTGTTGTAGTTCTTTGGCAAAGAATTCTCTTACTTCTTCATTAGGGGGTTGCAATAAAAATTGTAAAGCTTCCAGTTCCTTTGTCTCAGTAATTAGCGGCTTCAATGAGCGGGGAATCTGATAATCATCGATGAACGGTATATGGTTGCCATGATTCCAATCAGAGGATAATTGCACACTAGTTGACAGTTTTCCCCCTGGCGTGTCATATTCTTTATGTAGAATATCATAATTCCCAACTACTTTCTCTCGCCATTCGTTTACAACAACATCGGGGTGAAAACGAATCGGAAGTCCACGTAAATCAGGGTGATCCGGCCTGGCACGTCGAGGCAGGTACGGCAAAAAAATAAAGGAATCTAAACCGAGATCCATCTCTGCTTGACAAAGTTTGTAAAAATCATCTCCTTGTCTATTGCGTAAGGCAGAGAAACTCATGAAGGCGCATGGAATGTGGTCCACATCTTTTGAAGAAAAGGCTCT
>DNDT01000181.1 GCA_003487525.1 Flavobacteriales bacterium | reverse complement strand
GATATTGAATACCCTTGGACTGCTTCTCATATACCGTCTCGGGTCATACGTGGTATTGCCGGGTGTGGATCCTACGGCGTTGGAAATAGCCAATGCAGGTTCCGGTGGAGGATTGATGGATTTGCTAAATATTTTTGCCGGTGGTGCATTCTCAAGGGCGTCCATTTTCGCGCTTGGAATCATGCCGTACATTTCAGCTTCGATTGTCATCCAGTTGCTTGGAATGGCGATCCCATATTTCCAGAAATTACAGAAAGAGGGAGAAAGCGGAAGAAGAAAGATCAACCAGATTACACGGTTTTTAACCATCGCCATTGTTGCCTTTCAGGCTCCGGGTTACATTGCCACTCAGATTCCGGTATCAGCCGGTGAGTTTGCCGTAAGACCGGATACCTTCTTTTGGTGGCTTTCGACAGTAATCATTTTGATCACGGGTACCGTATTTGTTATGTGGCTTGGAGAACGAATTACCGAGAAAGGCCTGGGCAATGGTATTTCAATGATCATTATGATCGGAATTATATCCAGACTTCCTTTTTCCTTTGTTGCTGAATTTGCTTCAAGAGTAAAGGGTGGCGGACTGGTGATATTATTGTTGGAAGTGGTGCTGTTGTTATTGGTAATCATGGTGACCATTTTACTTGTTCAGGGCACACGGAGAATACCGGTGCAGTTTGCAAAAAGAATAGTAGGAAACAAACAATACGGTGGTGTGCGTAACTTTATACCCCTGAAAGTAAATGCTGCAGGTGTAATGCCGATCATATTTGCACAGGCCATCATGTTCGTTCCAATTACCATTGCGGGATTTGCCAGCACGGACAGTTTAAGTGGATTGGCATCTGTATTTAGTGATTATACCGGTTTCTGGTACAACTTCACCTTTGCCATAATGGTCATTGCATTCACCTATTTCTATACTGCGGTTACGGTAAATCCGAATCAGATTGCTGAAGACATGAAAAAGAACGGTGGTTTTATTCCGGGTGTTAAGCCGGGAAGAAGGACCTCGGAATTTATTGATAATGTGCTATCGAGAATTACGCTTCCTGGCTCAATATTTTTGGCCATGGTTGCAATTTTACCGGCATTTGCCGGAATTTTTGGTGTCACACAACAGTTTGCCGGATTTTTTGGAGGAACATCCCTGTTGATTATGGTGGGTGTGATTCTGGATACGCTCCAGCAAATTGAAAGTCATCTTTTGATGCGCCACTATGATGGATTGATGAAATCCGGTAAAATCAAAGGGCGTTCAAACTTAAACATGGCGATTTAACATGGCAAAACAAGAATCTATTGAGCAAGATGGAACTATTGTTGAAGCATTGTCGAATGCAATGTTCAGGGTAGAATTGGAAAACGGGCATGTAATTACATCTCATATTTCAGGGAAAATGCGAATGCATTACATCAAGATTCTGCCGGGTGATAAAGTAAAAGTTGAAATGTCACCTTACGATTTGACAAAGGGAAGGATAATCTTTAGGTACAAATAAGAGCTAAAAATGAAAGTTAGAGCATCAGTTAAAAAGAGAAGCGCCGATTGCAAATTGGTTAAGCGCAAGGGCAAGTTATACGTAATCAACAAAAAGAACCCAAAGTTTAAACAAAGACAAGGGTAAAAAAGTTAAGATATGGCAAGGATAGCAGGAATAGACTTACCAAAGAATAAGCGAGGCGTTATAGGTCTTACTTACATATTCGGAATTGGCAAAAGCACAGCCAGGGATATTTTGGTCAAGTGTAATGTCGACATAAACAAAAAGGTTCAGGACTGGAACGATGACGAGTTGGCCAGCATTCGGGCTGAGTTGAACGAAAATATTAAAGTCGAAGGTGCGTTGCGTTCAGAAATTCAATTGAACATCAAGCGATTGATGGATATTGGCAGCTACCGCGGAATCAGACACAGAACCGGTCTTCCGCTCAGAGGTCAGTCTACCAAAAATAACGCTAGGACCAGAAAAGGAAAGAGAAAAACTGTAGCCAATAAAAAGATTGCTACCAAATAATTGAAGTGACATGGCGAAGACTACGACACGTAAGAAAAGAAATGTAAAAGTTGATGCGGTAGGGCAGGCACATATTAATGCGTCATTCAACAACATTATTATATCCCTGACCAATAATCTGGGACAGGTTATATCCTGGTCATCTGCTGGAAAGCAAGGTTTCAGGGGATCCAAGAAAAACACTCCCTATGCTGCTCAGGTTGCAGCCGAGGAATGTACACGAGTTGCTCACGAAGCAGGATTGAGAAAGGTTAAAGTTTTTGTCAAAGGACCCGGCTCAGGTAGAGAATCTGCAATCAGAAGCATTCATAACAGTGGAATAGAAGTAACTGAGATAGTTGATGTTACACCGGTACCGCACAATGGATGCCGACCACCGAAAAGAAGAAGAGTTTAACAGTTTATTAAGAAGAAATGGCAAGGTATAAAGGACCAAAATCCAAAATCGCTAGAAAATTCCGTGAACCAATTTTTGGCTCGGATAAAGCACTGGAGCGTAAAAACTACGGCCCAGGTCAGCACGGACCGAACAAACGAAGAGGTAAGCAATCGGAATATGCTATTCAGTTAATGGAAAAGCAAAAGGCAAAGTATACCTATGGTATTCTTGAAAAGCAATTCTCCAATTTATTTGTGAAAGCTTCAAGTGCCAAAGGAATTACAGGTGAAATCCTGCTTCAGCTTTGTGAATCCAGACTGGATAACGTGGTATACCGACTTGGAATTGCACCTACACGAAGTGCAGCACGGCAATTGGTTTCTCACAGGCACATTACAGTCAATAATGAAGTACTGAACATTCCTTCATACCACGTTAATGTTGGTGATGTAGTTGGTGTCAGAATTAAGTCCAAGTCACTTGAAGCCATTAATGAATCACTGGCTGCAAATCCGGGTGAAATGGAATGGTTGGACTGGAATCCATCGACCATGAGTGGAAAGATGATCAGCAGTCCTCAGAGAGAGCAGATTCCTGAAAACATCAAGGAGCAGCTTATCGTTGAATTGTACTCGAAGTAATATTAAATCAATCTTAAAGAAAAAAGCATAGTCTATGGCAATTTTAGATTTCCAAAAACCCGACAAGGTTATCATGATAAAATCAGATGATCATCACGGACAATTTGAATTCAGACCGTTGGAGCCGGGATACGGTATTACAGTTGGAAACGCCCTGAGAAGAATCCTTCTTTCATCCCTTGAAGGTAATGCAATCACTTCCATCAAAATTGAAGGTGTCGAGCATGAATTTTCTACCATCAAAGGTGTTGTGGAAGATGTTACCGCAATTGTGCTTAATTTGAAACAAGTGCGATTCAGACAGCAAATTCAGGAGACAAATACGGAAACCATCGTGGTTAACATCTCCGGACAGGAAAAATTCACCGCAGGTGACATTGGAAAGTTCACCACATCGTTTCAGGTGCTGAATCCGGATTTGGTTATTTGCAACATGGACAGCTCGGTTAAACTGAAAATGACAATCAGTGTCGGAAGAGGTCGTGGATATGTTCCATCCGAAGAAAACAAAAAGGAAGAAGAAGTAATTGGTACCATTGCAATTGATTCGATCTATACTCCGATCAGGAACGTAAACTACACCATTGAGAACTTCAGGGTGGAGCAAAAAACGGATTACGAAAAACTGATTCTGAACATTGAAACCGACGGTTCTGTTCATCCAAAGGAAGCGCTTAAGGAAGCAGCCAAGATTTTGATTCATCACTTCATGTTATTCTCGGATGAGAGAATTACCCTGGAGTCCGAGGAAAAATCAGCAGTGGAAGAGTTTGATGAAGATTCATTGCACATGAGGCAATTGCTTAAGTCAAAACTATCTGACATGGATCTTTCGGTACGCGCATTGAACTGCCTGAAGGCAGCCGATGTTGAAACACTTGGAGAGCTGGTTCAGTTCAACAAAAATGACTTGTTGAAATTCAGAAACTTTGGTAAGAAATCCCTTACCGAGCTTGATGAATTGGTTGAAAGAAAGGGATTGTCTTTTGGCATGAACGTTTCGAAATACAAATTGGATAAAGATNNATTAAGGCACATTTATCGCTTTAGAAGAATAGGAAAATGAGACACGGAAAAAAAGTAAATCACCTCGGCAGACAAAGAGGACACCGAAAGGCGATGCTGGCCAATATGGCTTGTTCGTTGATAGAACGCAAGAGGATTAATACAACTCTTGCCAAGGCAAAAGCCCTGAGACTTTATGTCGAGCCATTGTTGACAAACTCAAAAGAGGATTCTACTCATTCAAGAAGGATTGTATTTAGCTACCTGAAAGATAAGGAAGCTGTATCTGAATTATTCAGGGACGTGGCACCGAAAATCGCCGATCGTCCGGGAGGATACACCCGAATTCTTAAAACCGGAAACAGGCTTGGTGACAATGCGGAAATGTGCTTCATTGAGTTGGTTGATTTTAACGAAACATACGTTTCTGACAAAAAAGAGAAGAAAACGTCCAGAAGAAGCCGAAGAGGCGGAAGTGGTTCGGGTGCTAAAGTTGCCAAGCCAAAAGATGTTGTTGTGGCAGAAGAAGTGAAAGCCGATGCCCCCGTAAAGACTGAAACAACGGTCGAAGAAGAGACGGCAGTGGCTGAAGCGGAAATCGTCGAGGAAGTGACAGAAGCTGCTGCTGACACTCCAGTGGAAACTCCAGAGGCAAAAGCTGAAGAGCCGGAGGCCAAAGCTGAAGCTGCAGAGGAGAAAAAAGAAGGGGAAGGAGAAGACGAAAAGGAAGAAACAGACAAGAACAAGGATTAGTCAGAAACATGATATCCTCAAAAGGAAATTGATAGGAAGGGATAAGGCCGTTGGTTTTATCCCTTTTTTTTAATTTGGACGAATGAAATACGAACATAAAAATAAAGGAATAGTTCTGCTTGAAGACGGAACTATATTTGAAGGAATGTCGGCAGGAGCCGTTGGAACCG
>DNDT01000147.1 GCA_003487525.1 Flavobacteriales bacterium | reverse complement strand
GGAACAGCCCAGAATCCGGATGTCTTTTTCCAGGCAAGAGAAGCCTGCAATAGTTACTACAACAAGGTTTCGGACATCGTTGCCGAAACCATGGAAGAATTTGGCAAATTGACAGGACGGCAGTACAAACCGTTTGACTACACAGGTCATCCCGAGGCCGAACGCGTTATCATTCTTATGGGATCGGGTGCCGGTGCGGTGGAAGAAATGACAAACCACCTCACCAAAGAAGGCGAGAAGGTTGGTTTCTTAAACGTTCACTTGTTCCNNAGCAGATTGCAGTACTGGACCGAACCAAGGAACCGGGTGCCATTGGAGATCCATTGTATCAGGATGTGCTCAGCGCCTATGTCGAATCCAGACTAAACGGACAAACTCCGAATATCATCGGAGGCCGATACGGGCTTTCCTCAAAAGAATTTACTCCGGCCATGGTCAAGGCCATCTTTGATGAACTGGCAAAAGCCGAACCAAAAAATCATTTCACCATTGGAATCAATGACGATGTGACGCACACCAGTCTGGATTACGATCCGGAAATATCTGTCGAAAAAGACAACTTTAACAGTGTATTCTATGGATTGGGAGCGGATGGAACCGTAAGTGCCAATAAAAACTCGATTAAAATCATTGGTGACACGAGCGATGATTACGTGCAGGGATACTTTGTATACGACTCCAAAAAAGCGGGTGCCATCACCATTTCTCATTTGCGTTTTGGCAAATATCCCATCCATTCAACCTATCTCATTTCACTGGCAGATTTTGTTGCCTGTCATCAGTTCAATTTCATCCAAAAATTTGATGTGCTGGAAATGGCCAAAAAAGGCGGAACCTTCTTATTGAATGCCCCTTTCACAGCCGATGAAGTCTGGGATGAATTGCCGGAACCGATGCAACGCAAGATTATTGACTACAAGCTTAAATTCTATGTGATCGATGCTTCAAGAGTGGCGCGAGATGCCAATCTCGGCACCAGGTTAAACACCATTCTTCAAACATGCTTCTTTGCCATTTCAGGTATACTTCCTCAAGATGAGGCCATTAAGAGAATTAAACAAGCCATCGAGAAAACGTATTCGCACAAGGGTGAGAAGATCGTTCAGATGAACTTTAATGCGGTTGATCAGGCAATTGCCAACCTTTACGAGGTAAAATATCCAAATGAGATTACCAGTAAAGAGCAAATATCCGAGGGCATGACCGGAGATACACCCGATTTTGTGAAAAACGTATTGGGTAAAATATTTGCGGGTAAGGGAGATGAGTTGCCGGTGAGCGCATTCCCGGTTGACGGAACTTTTCCGACAGCCACCACGCAATATGAAAAAAGAAACATCGCTTCCATCGTTCCGGCCTGGGACGAAGCGCTGTGTACCCAGTGTAACAAGTGTATGCTGATCTGTCCTCACGCTGCGATACGCGCCAAGGTTTATCCAAAAGATTTGTTAAAGGATGCACCGAAGGACTTTTTGCACTACCCTCCGATTGGAAAGGACTTTGACAAGGAAACCGAAGCGTATTCGTTGCAGGTAGCCGTGGAAGATTGCACCGGTTGTGATCTTTGCGTGGCAGTCTGTCCGGCCATTAGCAAGGAAGATGAAAATTACAAGGCCATCAACATGGTTGAGCGAACATCTGTGTTGGAAAAAGAACGGGAAAATTGGGATTTCTTTTTGAGTCTGCCAGATCTGGACAGATCCCGAATAAAAATCACCAATGTAAAAGGTTCGCAATTTATGCAGCCATTGTTTGAGTTTTCCGGCGCTTGTTCGGGTTGTGGTGAAACGCCGTACATCAAATTGATTACACAGCTGTACGGAGAACACATGATCGTTGCAAATGCAACGGGATGCTCATCCATCTATGGAGGTAACCTTCCATCTACGCCATGGGCGCAAACCAAAGAAGGCCGCGGTCCTGCATGGTCAAACTCATTGTTTGAAGACAATGCGGAATTTGGTCTTGGTTTGCGAATGGCCGCTTCAAAAAAGAGAGAAAAAGCGTTTGCCTTACTTGAAAAATTGCAGCCTGAAATCGGAGACGACCTGGTGCTTTCGATTCAAAATGCAAATGAAAACGAAGAAGCAGGGCTTCAGGCACAACTAAAGCATGTAAAAGCCTTGAGAGAGATTCTAAAAAAGATCGATGGCAAGGAAGCAAGGGAACTCGAAATGTACAGTGATGACCTAATCAAGAAATCGGTCTGGATTATTGGCGGTGACGGNNGTATGACATCGGTTACGGAGGACTTGATCACGTGCTGGCTTCGGGAGAAGATGTCAATGTACTTGTAATGGATACCGAGGTGTATTCAAATACGGGAGGCCAAACTTCAAAAGCAACACCGATCGGTGCTAGCGCCAAATTCTCTATTGCCGGTAAAACCATTGGCAAAAAAGATCTGGCACTGCAAGCCATCACTTACGGAAATGTCTATGTCGCACAAATTGCCATGGGCGCCAAAGATCTGCACACCGTAAAAGCAATCTCGGAAGCGGCAAGTTACCCGGGACCATCGCTCATTATTGCCTACTCTCATTGCGGTGAGCACGGCTATGACCTGTCCAAGGGAGCCGAACAGCAAGCCTTGGCAGTGAAGTCGGGATACTGGCCATTGTTCAGGTTCAATCCACTAGCCGAAAAAGGCAAGAACTTTATGCTGGACAGCGATGAACCCTCAATTCCATTGACCGACTATATCTACAAGGAGTCCAGGTATACCAGGGTAATCAAGCAGAACAAAGAATTGGCAGGCCAGTTGCTTCTTCAAGCCGAGGAGGACGTGAAAAGCAAATGGAACAGAATACACGCAATGATGAATTTATAACAGGAACCACTAAACCAATCGCTATGGAAAATGAAATTGTCAGACAATTGCTGACTCAGGCTGATGCAGCATTTGACCTTGCCTCCGAAGAACAAATGAGGCCGGCAGAGGACGTGGTTCCTTTTTCAATCTGCCACAATTCACGGGTTTCAATTCGGATCTACCTGATGACCTTCTTGATTAAGAACGGGGTTCAGCCCGATTCAAATGAAAGCATGAAAGAACTGCTGGCACGTTGTTCGAAGATTGATAAAAAGTTCTCAAAGCTCGACATCTCGGATATGGATTGCCGAAGCACCAAGGCAGATAAAAACGACGAATACTGCCTGTCGGTGAACAAGGTCACCAACTGTTATGATGCAGCCAATGAAGTAAAGAAACTGGTCAATAACCTGGATTAAACAGATCGGACAAGGAGTTTCTCAGTTCCCTGAGGTTGATTCATTACTCGATGCGATGGTGTCGTTCGAAAGGCACATTGCGGTCAAAGAGATAGCGGTATGTGATGTGCGTTTTGACGATTTTACCGCCGGTTTCTTCGGCAACACGCATCATCTTTGGATTGAAATCCCCTATCCAGTTCATTTCAAAATAGTCGTACCGGTCTGATTTGTCGACCATCTTTCTGGACTGATGCACCAGTGCCGCTTCCATTCCCTGCCGCTGAAACTCCGGAATGACACCAAAGGCTATTCCAAGCATTTTGCGATTGATCTTTCTCCATTTCATCCACAACACCCGCAGTTTTGAAAGCGCGTTAAACTTTCCGTTCAGGTGCTTGAACCACTGGTTTACCTCGGGTAACAGAAAGACAAAGGCAATCGGTTTTTCCTTTTCAAAAATAAACCAGGCAATGTCTTCATCCAGAATTGCTTTCAAGGGTTTTAGCAAGGCTTTTGCCTGTCCTGGACTCAGTTCACTCACCCCTTCGTGTTTGACCCAGGCCTTGTTGTAAATGCTTCTGAATGCCTCCACGCCTTCGTCGAATTTGCGTTTCTGAAGGTTGACAAAGCGAAAGTCCGGATTTTCAAATATGTGCTTTGACTTTTCGACGTACCGCTCTGAAAGTGTTCCTTTGACCGGCATTCCGTAAGTATACTGCTCAAAGTAGGTTTGAAAGCCGTATTGTTCAAACAAGTCCTTGTAGTAAGACGGATTGTAGTTGATGCAGTAGTTCGGTTCCGTAAAACCATCTACCAGGCATCCCCACCACTTTTCGCGTTCGCCGAGGTTAACCGGACCATCCATGGATGTCATGCCTTTGCTACTCAGCCAATCCCTGCATGCATCAAATAAGACCGTGGCCGCCTGAAGGTCATTGATGCATTCAAAAAAACCCATGCTTCCCTCCTGTCCTCCATTTTTTAACACCCTGAGTTGAATAAAAGCCGCCACCCGGCCGATAGCTTCTCCCCGATCATTTCGAAGCAGCCATCTCTTGTGATTGTCCGGTTTGCAATTCTTGTTGAGTTTCGGATCAAACACCGATTTGATGTCCTTATCGAGTGGACGTATGTAATTGACATCGTTTTTATACAGCCCTACCGGAAACAACAAAAATTCCCTTTCATCTTTTCTCGAACGTACTTCAACAAGTTTCATAAAAGCCGTATTTTTTCCCGACCGGACCCAATTGCTTGAAACAATCAGGCTGATTTATAAACCATCCAAAGTCCTGCCAACAACAATAGCAGGCCCACGGAGATTAGTGCTATTTTAACATTTTTTTCTGCAGGAGACAATCCGGACCAAGAGGTCTCCTTCCATTTATCTCTGTGTTTCAATCCCAAGACCATAAACACCACTCCAATTGCCAGAAATGCGTAATTCTTTGTGGCAATACCGAGGGGAATCCAGGTAATTCCAATAATGAACCAGGCACGATAATTGGTGGGAATCTTTTTGTTCTTCCTGTAAACAAAAATGACTACCAAGAGTCCCAAAATCAACAATCCAAAGACAATCCATGGCAGGTGCATGCAAAAGAAATTACATGATAAAAACAAGCTTGCTATAGCCAAGATAGTGAACTCGAGCTTTTTTAACAAAAAGATTTTTGATGAATGGAAATCCGGAATTGCTTCGATAAAAAAAAGGATAAAAAAAAACCTGCCTCATGGGGCAGGTTTTTGGTACAAAAAAGTTATTGAATACGTTAAGCTATCTTAACATTAACGGCGTTTAGACCTTTTTTTCCTTCGACTAGTTCAAACTCAACAACGTCACCCTCGTGGATTTCGTCAATTAACCCTGAAATATGTACAAAGTATTCTTTTTTTGTTTCGTCATCTACGATAAATCCAAATCCTTTGGATTGATTGAAGAATTTTACTGTTCCTTTTTT
>DNDT01000518.1 GCA_003487525.1 Flavobacteriales bacterium | reverse complement strand
AATAATAAACAGCAAATCCGATATTAATTACGAGGATTTGGTGATATCCAGAAATTACGTGCTTCTATTTACGTCCTACTACGACCGAAATCTGGGTTTTAAAATTTTGACCACACAGACCTATGACATTTCGACCAATTCACTTTCTGAACCCGAGCGTATCGATGAAGTGCTCAGCACATCCAAGGCCGAGTTCAATCCGTTCCAGATAACATGCTCCCGGTATGGATCTTATATTTTAATCTACCACAACAATCCAAGCCAAACAGGAAACAGGGTATTCAACATGAAGGTAATTTCCGAAGACTTTACATCCATGTGGGAGAAAGAAATTGAACTGAATTACAAGGAACGCATGGTCAATTACGTCGATCTGATTCTCAACAACAATACCACGGTATACCTGCTGACAAGTATAAATCCGTATGGCATTGACCGGTCCTCCGGATTCGGGAATCTTCTCAACCTGAAAAACACCCTGTTCACTTACAATCCTTACCAGGACAAACTACGGGAATTTGAATTTGCCCTGACCAAGAACTGGATTAATTCGGTCATTATGGATGTCGACATAAATCAAAATCTGGTGGCATCCGCGTTTTACACGTACCCCAATGATTATAAAATCAGGGGCCTGATTCAATTTAAAATTGATGGAGAGACCGGAGAGGTATTGATGAAAAAAATGACCGCACTGGATAAAGAGCAATACAAGAGCATCGAAAGATCCATTGATAAGTTAAAGGATTATTCCAGGTTAAGTCTTGGTGCCACGGGTATTTATCCGGGTTCGAGCGGCCACATGAACAATACTTCCACGGAGTTCGTTCTGAAGGATATTCACAGCACATCTTCCTCCGATGTGGTTGTAGTGGAAGCACTCAGAAGGGACGAGCGATGCACCGAATCCTTTAACGAGCAACAAATGATTGTCAACTGCGAAAAACATTACCTGTACGGGAACATCATTTTATTTTTCATGGATCTCGATGGTTCGGTAAGACGCATTGAAACAATCGAAAAGATGCAGCACAGCATAGACCGCCCGAATCCTTATTTTTCGTTTAAATCTTATTGTAGCGACAATAAACTGCTGATTTGCTACAACGACGATTATCAAAATTTTCCGGAATCCGGCGAAACTTCTGATTCCAAAAAGAATGCACTGACAAAATTATCAAGAGCCAAAATAAATGTACTCGCCTACAGCGCAGTTGGATCGCCTGCTCCCTTATCATTGAATAGGGGAGACGAAACGGGTGTTCTGTATTTCCCTACTCAAACCCAGTGGCTGACACCTTCTGAATTATTACTCTATTCACAGAAGGAAAAAAACTATAAGTTTGGGACCTTGTTGATACGATAATGCGCAATAATTACTGATTCTCCAGATTTTGGCTCAATCCAAATTAGATATCATAAAAGCTCCGATTGCCGAAGAAATGGTTCAGTTTGAATCGTGGTTCAAGGATTCAATGAAGAGTCGTGTCGCGCTTCTCGACAAGATCATGCATTACATCATCAAGAGAAAAGGCAAACAGCTGCGACCTATGTTTGTTTTTTTGTGCGCCAGACTTTTTGAGAAGCCGGGTGATGCCACATATATAGCGGCTTCACTGATTGAATTGTTGCATACAGCTACCCTGGTTCACGATGACGTCGTTGACGATGCGCACCGGAGACGAGGGTATTTTTCGATCAATGCGCTGTGGAAAAATAAAATAGCAGTCCTGGTCGGTGATTATCTGCTGTCCAGAGGACTGTTGCTGGCAGTGGATAAGAATCAATTTGGCTTGCTGAGACTGGTATCGAACTCGGTGCGGGAGATGAGCGAAGGTGAATTGCTTCAAATGGAAAAGGCCAGGAGACTGGACATTGAAGAGGACGTTTATTACGACATTATTCAGAAAAAAACGGCGACCCTGATTGCGGCATGTTGTGCGAGCGGTGCATTATCGGTGAATCAGAGTGATGAAGTCGTCAATAAAATGAAAAAATTTGGCGAGTTGGTGGGAATGGCTTTTCAAATCAAGGATGACCTGTTTGATTACGGCACGTCGGATGACATAGGCAAACCAACAGGCATTGACATCCGCGAAAAGAAACTGACCCTTCCGCTTATCTATACCTTGAATCAGTCGTCATTTTTAGAAAAACGAAAACTGATCAATATTGTGAAAAATCACAATACGGATAAGAAGAAGGTGCGTGAAGCTGTTGAAATTGTGAAGTCCAAAGGCGGAATTGAGTATGCCACCGAAAAAATGAATGACTATTGCAGGCAGGCACTTGAGATATTGCACAGCTTTGAGGACAACCCTGCACGAAGCAGCCTGGAAAGTCTTGTGAAATATACCATCGAACGAAAAAAGTGAGCAAGTCCGCAGGTGCCTGACAACAGCTTTTTTCGTTTAAAAAATTTATTGAATTTTAAGGAGAATTTAAACATTTGATTTCAAAGGACACCATACGAAACATCATTGACGCCGCCAGGGTGGAGGACATCATTTCGGACTTCGTTACGCTTAAAAAACGGGGTGCTAATTTCCTCGGTTTATGCCCGTTCCACAACGAAAAGACTCCGTCGTTCACGGTTTCTCCGTCAAAGGGGATTTACAAGTGTTTTGGCTGCGGAAAGGCCGGGGACAGTGTTCGTTTCTTAATGGAGCACGATCAAATGACCTATCCCGAGGCACTGCGTTTTCTGGCCAACAGGTACAACATTGAAATAGAAGAAAGCACGGATTACACGGTCGACAAAGAGGCCGAAAGTCTGAAGGAAGGACTTTACCTGATCAACGACTACGCTGCCCGGTTTTTTGAAAACAACCTGTGGGAAAATGAAAAGGGGAGGGCAGTCGCTCTCAGCTACCTGATGGAAAGAGGCTTTGACGAAAAAACGATCAGGTATTTTAACATTGGGTTTAATCCCGAGGACTACGATGCGTTTTCAAAATCGGCGGTAGAAAAGGGATATAAAAAAGAACTTCTGGAAAAAACGGGATTGACCATCATCCGGGATAACCGATTGATTGACAGGTTCAGGGCGCGGGTCATCTTTCCCATTCGGAATTTGTCTGGCAGGGTCATTGGATTTGGAGGCCGTACCCTGCAGCCGGATGGGAAAATGGCGAAATATGTCAATTCTCCCGAGTCGGAGGTTTACAGCAAAAGCCATCAGTTATACGGACTGTTTTCTGCGAAGAAATCAATCGTTAAGGAAGATGAAGTATATCTGGTCGAAGGGTACACCGACGTTGTATCGCTCTATCAGTCCGGGGTTGAAAATGCGGTGGCGCCCCTGGGGACGTCACTTACCGAGGACCAGATAAAACTTATTCGCCGATACACCAAGAATGTGGTCTTGTTGTTTGACGGAGATGCCGCCGGAACCAAGGCTGCGCTGCGGGCAACCGACATGTTGCTCGAAGAGGGGCTCAATGTCAAAATCGTGGCCTTCCCCGACGGACAGGACCCGGACACTTACAGCAAGTCACACAGTGACGATGCGCTTCAGAAATTTCTGAAAAACAATCAGCAGGATTTTATCACTTACCGGTTAGCGGTTCACGAAGATGGCTGGCAATCC
>DNDT01000416.1 GCA_003487525.1 Flavobacteriales bacterium | reverse complement strand
GTTGTCACAACGGAAGTACCCAGTAAAGCTGAAGCCAACGCCGAATCCATGCTTCTGGCGTATCAAGGCGTTTTGGGATTGGAAAACAAGAATGAATCGCTTATTGAATCCCTTCATAAGACAGACACAGATGACGTACATATCAACATAGATGAAATACTGGCTGCTGAAAAGAACAAACCGATCGAGGACCTTTCCACCCCTTCCTGGGTGCAGCCCATGTCCATTAATACAACCGGTAATTGGCGGGTGCTGACACCAACTTATGTAACCAAAACACCACCCTGTACCTCAAACTGCCCGGCCGGTACCGATGTCAGGGGATTTGTGGATCTCGCCACGGAAAAAAAATTTAGCGAAGCGTTTGATAAAATCTATTCAAGAAACCCCTTCCCATCGGTTTGCGGAAGAGTCTGTCCTCATTTCTGTGAACAGAATTGCAACCGAATAGAAGTTGACGACGGACTAAACATTGGTGCCATTGAACGGTTTTTGGGCGACAGGCAATTTGACCGGAAAATCGAAAAAGCGAGCGTAACGAAAAGTGAAAGAATTGCGGTGATTGGTGCCGGTCCGGCCGGATTGACAACTGCACTGAGGCTTGTTGAAAAAGGGTACGAAACAACGGTTTTTGAGGCGCTCCCCTATGCCGGCGGTATGATGAGAACCGGTATTCCCGAATTCCGTCTTCCAAAAAACGTATTGGACAATGAGATCGCAAACATCGAAAAACGTGGTGTAAAAATAGTGCTCAACAAAAAAGCCACAATCGATGAACTTTCAGGAGAATTTTCGGCCATTGTCGCTGCCGTTGGTTCTCACATCGGATCCTCCATGCGCATTGACAATGAGGATCTCGCCATTGAAGGAATATCATTCCTGCGGAAGTTTAAACTCGAGGGCGATCATGCTGGCATTGCAAAAGGTGACGAAATAGCCATTATCGGAGGCGGAAATACAGCCATTGACGTTTCACGCACTTCCCTGAGATTGGGGGCATTGCCTACCATTTACTACCGCAGAACACACAATGAAATGCCGGCCATTTCACATGAAGTCGAGGAAGCGATTGAAGAAGGCGTAAAAATCAGGTTTCTAACCGCACCCACCTCACTCAACAAGAGTTCTGAAGGAAAACTCGAAATGGAGGTAGTCGAAATGGAGCTGGGCGAAGCGGATGAATCCGGTAGAAGAAAACCATTGCCAATAAAAGGCTCCGAGAAAATTGTAGTGGTTGATAAGGTCATCACGGCAATCGGACAAGGGTACGACGAATACGTCTTCAATGGAAAGGAGGCAAGACCCGAACAGGGCCAAATTAAATACAATACCACAACTCCCGTGTTCTGCGCAGGAGACATGGCATGGGGAGGAACGGTTACCGAGGCCATTGGAAGCGGAAACAAAGCGGCAGAAGAAATTCATGCTTTGCTCCAGGGCATGGCGTACAGTCACGAGGAAACGCTTCCTGAAGTGGTACTGCCAACGGATATAAATTTTGCCTACTACCTGCCCAGTCCAAGACTGGAAGGAAAGGTGCATCAAGCAAAGGATCTGTATAAGAATTTTACCGAAGTGGCCGAAGGGTTGACAGAAGCGGATGTACTTTCTGAGGGAGGCAGGTGTTTGCACTGTGGTGAATGCTTCAGCTGCGGAAACTGCTACAATTACTGCCCAGATGCAGCTATTCACGTAGACGAAAACGGCCGGATACGAATTGATTATGACTATTGCAAGGGTTGTGGCATATGTGTGAATGAATGCCCTTGTTCAGCCATGAATTTTAATTTTAGCGAAGTGCCCCATGAACAAGCGATCAACTGAACATACCGACGTACTGGAAATTAAAGCCGAAAAGGATTTTATCAAATATCCGCGGCATGAATCCATGATCATGAAAGGTAATTTTGCAGCAGCGGAAGCCGCAAAATTATGCAGATCCGGATTCATCCCGGCCTATCCCATTACCCCGCAGACATCCATTGTTGAACAGCTCTCCGAGAAAGTATCCAGCGGAGAAATGGATGCTACCTACATCAACATGGACAGTGAACACTCTGTTTTTGCAGCCGCAATGGGAGCTGCCATCGCCGGAGAACGTGTATTTACCGCAACCAGCGGACAGGGACTTTTTTATGCACACGAGGTGCTGCATGCCATCGCTCACTTCAGGTTGCCGATGGTGGTCTGCAATGTTGGCAGACCCTCGATCCCCTGGAACATTTGGTCTGACCAGACAGACTCGCTTTCTCAAAGAGATACCGGTTGGATTCAGTATTACGGAGAAAGCTCCCAGGAAGTGCTTGATTCCATTATTCAATCGTATGTTATTTCCGAGAAACTGAATATTCCTGTATTGATTGTGCTGGATGCATTTTATCAAAGTCATACCAGCGAGAACATCTGGATACCGGAACAGTCCCTGGTTGATGAG
The DNA here is from genome assembly GCA_003487525.1 of Flavobacteriales bacterium. Lineage (GTDB taxonomy): Bacteria > Bacteroidota > Bacteroidia > Flavobacteriales_E > Vicingaceae > UBA11591. The sequence goes on along the minus strand of DNDT01000416.1, from coordinate 579 downwards.
TTTTTACCCAAAAAGAAACTGACCGGAAAGGAAGTAAACGCCGAAGAACCAAAAGCCATTGGTGGCCTGATTGCACCGGAACACTATGCAAAATTCAACCATTCGTACTGGAAGGACATGAATACGGTTGAAGAGTTGTCGACCGAAGTCTCGAACGAATTTGAAAAGCATTTCGGACGTAAATACCAAAATGTGGAAGCTGTAAACATTAACCGTCAGACAAAAATCGTGTTGGTTACCATGTCAAGCATTACCACTACGGCAAAGGGTGTAATCAGGAAGTACCCCGATGTTGGATTGCTCAAGTTAAGGCTATTCAAACCCTTCCCAAAAAAATCAGTGAATAAAATCCTTGACGTTCTCCCGGACGATGCAGTGATCGCCTGTGTGGAAAGAAATTTCCTCGGAGACAATGAAGGGGCCATCATGCAGGAAATGCAACGCGCCCTGTACGGCAAAAGCTTTAAAATGGTTGATTTTTACACCGGTGTCGGAGGAAAGGACGTTCCGCCGATGACCATCGAAAAAATTCTCTATAAAATCAGGAACCGGTTTAACGGTGATGAGGAAAATCTGAAA
>DNDT01000431.1 GCA_003487525.1 Flavobacteriales bacterium | reverse complement strand
ACCCTGTCAAAAATATCGGGTCAATGTTTGGGCGGCGGCATGGAGCTTGCCCTGTTTTCAAACTTCATGTTTGCCGATAAATCGGCTTACCTGGGTCAGCCGGAAATTGTGCTCGGCGTCTTTCCTCCCCCGGCGTCAATCATGTTGCCGCTAAAAATAGGCAATGCACGTGCCGAAGATTTATTGATAAGCGGAAGAATCATAAAGGCCGAAGAAGCCAAATCCCTCGGCCTTATCAATGAAGTGTACGAAGACAGGGAATCGATGGAAGAAGCTGTTGAGCACTGGATTGCGAAGAATATTTTACCCAAAAGTGCGTCGTCATTGAAATATGCGGTCAAAAGTGCCCGCACCACTTTCAATCACATCATGCTGAACAAACTACCGGTATTGGAAAGCATCTATCTGAAACAGCTCATGGAGACAAAAGACGCCAATGAGGGGATCAACGCCTTTATCGAAAAAAGAGAACCGGTCTGGGAGAATTGCTGAGTTTTAGTTTGAAGGAATTCTGGTGAATTTCGATTTTAACACGATCGATTCAAGCTCCGATATGGCGTCCAATCCTATTTCCCGGTTGACGTCTTCAAATTTGAAATACATTTTCTCCAGTTCTTCGGGACTCAGAATGCTTTCGGTCAAAACAAACAATTCGTCGTTTTCCACGGCAATATGATCCAGTAGATCATNNCGAATGGCGTAAGATTCAGGGTAGTCTTTTTTACCGAGGTCGCTTTCTATTTTGTGCGTGTAATCCCTGAATCGTTCGTGGTGTGCTTCCAATTCGGACAGCAGTTCATCCAATGTAAAATCAGGACATTCCCTGAGTGTTGGGAAAAGAATGTCTTCTTCTTTCATGTGATGCAGTTTGTCGGCGTATTCTCGAAAAAATGAGAGTAATCGGGTAACCTCATTCACGTATTCCTCCGGATTTTCAACCCAGCAATGAAATAGGTTGTGAATAATATCATCGGCCAGCGAAATGACTTCATGTTCGCTGTACATTGTTTTCATCGGGTTGTGTTCCATGTTTCGAAAGGTATAAATCAGGTTAATAGTTAAATTTTTAATTCTGAAAAACTCGTGTTTAAAAAGGCACTGATCATTTGTCTTCTGTACGTCCTGGTGAGCATATCGTTGTCGATTGCCCTGGATTTTCTCAGAGCCTGAGAAATAAGTATCTCCTTGTCTTCACCGACTTTGGCCCGAATTACGACCGGTCCCGGATCCACTCCGGACAAGGCAATGATCAGATTTCCATCTCGATCTTTTGAGGCAGCGGTCGTCAGTGAGGTAAACTCGAGACTTTTTCGCTGTCTCAATTTTTTAAAGACTACGGTGTACTCCTTGTGTAACGGAAGCAAAATGGATGTGACCAGGGCGTGTTTGCTCAAGTTTCTCGGCCTTACTCCATCTCCGGAATAGAGTTCTTCAAGTGTTATTTGTCTTGACCCTTGCTCATCCTGTATTTCAATCATCGCTCCCATTGCAATCAAAGCCGGACACGTATCCGAAACCAGTTCAGAATAACAGGATTTTTTTCCACCTGTTGCGATGCACACGTCACCCTCGCATTTCAGGCATTTCCCGATTGATTCTCTCCACCACTCGGACTGATTGTAATACAGACACCTGTTTTCGCAAAGTATGTTGCCTCCGATGGTCGCAGCCTTTCTGATCAGGGGTGAACCCACAGAGTCTGCGGCTTCGATCAGGGCCGGAAATTCGCTTTTTATCCCAGCGTGTTTAGACAGGTCACATAACCGGACAAGTGCACCAATTTTTAAATAATCACCGGAGACCTCGACTTTTTTCATCGAACTGATTTGGCTTAAATCAATGAGCATTACTGAATCTTCGTTGCCCTGATACAAATTGACCATCAGGTCGGTCCCGCCGGCTATATACTTGAAACTTTCGCTGCTTTTTGCGTTTTCCAGTGCTTCTGCGATTGACGTTGGTTTTATATAGGTCTCTTCTGTTATCATTTGAGTCTTCTTATTCCTTTTCAGCTTGAAGAAGCATTGCTTTCAGCAATTCCTCGGGATTAAAGGGAAGTGAATTTATCCGAATTCCGACAGCATCGTACACGGCATTGGCGATGGCCGGAATTACGGGATGGATGGCACCTTCTCCACATTCCTTTGCGCCAAAGGGACCTTCGGGATCGATGGTTTCAATGATGCTGGTATCAAAGTCCGGGGTATCGAGGGTGGTTGGTATTTTGTAGTCAAGGAAATTGCTGTTCACAAGCAAACCTTCGTGATACTTCATTTCTTCGGTCAATGCCTGGCCAATTCCCATGTGCCAGGATCCTTCCAGCTGACCCTCGACGGCCAGGGGATTCAATGCTTTTCCGGCATCGTGACCCCCCCAAACTTTTTTCACTTCGACAATTCCTGTTTCGGTGTTTACCTCCACCAGGGTGATTACAGCTCCGAAACTGTAGGAAGGACTCAAACCGGCACCGGAGCCCTTGAAATCTCCACCCAATTTCGGCGAATTGTAGTATCCTGTCGTGCTCAGCGCCCCTACTTTTCGCGTCGCGTTTTCAATGGCATCCACCCATGACAATTCAAGCGCACCGTCGTTGCTGAACAATTTTTCATTTTCAAGATTCAGTTCCGACTGATCAATTCCATGTACCTCGGATACGGCAGATATAATTTTGGCGCGCAAATTTTCGGCAGCCATTTTGGCCGCGTTTCCGGCCATAAACGTGACACGACTTGAATAACTTCCAAGGTCAATGGGTGTCAGCAAGGTGTCTGCAGCAAGTACGGAGATGTTTTCCAGACTCAGTCCCAGAACTTCGGCGACGATAATGGCCAGCATGGTATCACTTCCCTGCCCGATGTCACTGGCGCCCGATGTGACGAGTACGCGGCCATCCATGTCCACCTTCAGGTGAACAACCGACTGGGGGTAATTGTTCCAGTGGATGGGAAGGGCACTTCCGCTGATAAAGAATCCACATGCAACACCTATGCCCTGACCATAGGGGAGTTTGCCCCATTTGTCTTTCCATCCGGACTTTTTCATGACCGTTCTCAGGCATTCCTCGCTGCCATTTGACGTGATCCTGTACTGTCCGACCGTCAGGGTATTTTTGTC
>DNDT01000495.1 GCA_003487525.1 Flavobacteriales bacterium | reverse complement strand
ACTCTCCCTGGCTTGCAGGTAAGATGAAACCTCCATATCACTGCGCTCAAGAGGAAGAGGGGTTCCTCCCGACAATTTGAACGATTGGGCCGTTCTGGCAAGTTCCTCAAGCCAGTGAGCCACCTTATATTTATAGTGCGATTCCTTTAAACTTGTATCCAGTCCTTTTTTAGCCGTGAATCTGAAAATGGCATAGACCAGAATCATCAGCGCCAAACTGAAAACGATAAAGAAAGGGTGGTACAGAGAAAGTAGAATCAATCCGAAAACAACCTGCAGCGACGCAGCCGAAAAATCAATCAAAATTTTTGAAAGTCCTTTCTGTACCGAAACAACATCAAAAAATCGATTCATCAATTCGGGAGCATGATGCTTATACAGGGCTTCCAGTTTAATTCTTGGTATTCGGAAACTGAATTCCATTGCAGCCCGCGTGAAAATTTTCTGTTGAAGGTTTTCGGTAATTCTCAACTGAAAAATCTGGAGGATTCCGGTGGCAGCAACTCCGAATACCACAAATACAACCAGAACAATCCACGAAGTACTGATTTGTCCACCCTGAATCAGGTTCACAATGGCCTGTATGCCAAGTGGAAGCGATAATCCAATAAGTCCGTTGAAAATGGCGTATGCATATACGTTCCTGATTTCCTTCTTATCGGGTTGCAGCAGGCGCCAAAAACGCGCCATTGGCGTTAGTTCATTTTTCATTTTTTACAGTGTTAGTTGAAGCAGTCCCGGGTTTGAGACCGCTGTTATTTAATTGATGTACCGAAAGATGCCTGACAGGCAGATAAAAATTAACCTTCGGGTGGAGGTGTGCAGATACTGACATGTAAATCCTGATATGTACAGGCCTTTTCGTTAAAATCAATGCCCCGGGGGATGAGAGTGCCATCGGTCAATCCCGAATGGGAAATGAAATTGTCCACTTCCGATTCCTTGGTTTCAATTTGGTTTTCGTCGCTCATATTCATTTCAATTTCGACCGGAATCTTCATTATGTATTGTTCGGGCACAACCGCTGCATACAAGACCGATATGAAAAGCAGGGAGGCAAAAAGTCGGTTCAATAAAACCAATGAATTATATGTCCGTCGCTTTTTCAAGATTTCAGTTTTTTATCCTGTTTGGCACGTAAAGACTGGAACACCATATCCGTATAAAAAAACACGATGGCATCTTCTTTCTTGCTCGTATCGGTAAGTCGAGGCAGGTGTTCGGCAAAAAACCGCTGATGGTGACTTCCTTCGATCACGGTTGAAATGAGCATATGTGGATATTTGTACTTCGGATCAATCTCAAAGATGATGTCGCAGACACGCTGCACCAATTTCTTGTAATTGTAAAAAACACCTTCCTCGTTTTCTTCATCAACCTCTTTGGTCAAATACGATTTTGAAGATTCGGCGATGACAATCCGGTGTAACTTTTCCTCATTGATATGAGTAATTGAAATATCCTTCTGAACAGGCGAGGTTAACAGGTTGATCGCACGTTTTAATCTTTCTTCCGGAGAAGGAATGTTCGCAAGACTAATAAAGAGTCTGAAATCAGTCCAGGCCCAATACCAGGAAGTAAGATACAATAGGAGTTTATGCTTGCTTTCAAAATACCGGTATACCGAAGCTTCGGTAGAAGAGATTCTATCCGCAAGCCGTTTAAAGGTAAAGGCTTCAAATCCAAGCTCATCCAACAGGTCAATACTGCCTTCAAGAATGCGCTTTCCAAGCCCACTCGATTCGGGGTTTTTGAGGTAAATGTGGTTGTTTACCGTAATGCTGATATTGGATAAAATTTCTTTCATTTGATATAATTCGATGCAAATATAATAGTTTTACTATCTTTTTTGCAAATTAAACTATAACTTTTTTAAATTGATGATAAAATGTTCGGTGCAGAAAGGAAAAGAACATAGGATATTATAGGGAAGCAAATCGCCAGCATCACACGTGATAAATTAACGTGTGCGCATATGAATTTTTTTTAACTTTATAAGGTTATGAAATTATTACTGCGAATTATATTCGTTTCCATTATATTAATTAATTGCGCACCCTTAAACGCTCAAAATAAGATATGGGGAGAAGCGGGCGCTCGCTGGCGGTACAATGTGACGAGTTTGAGCGGACCCTCCGTTTACGAGATGAGTAAAATTCGAGACACTGTCATACAGGGTAAGAATTGTGAAGTCTTCCGGACGATTGAGCATGCTTTCGATAACGGACCCCCTCCCGACTGGAAACTTTTATACGGGGGTTCGTATATTAATGAAGAGCACATTACGTATACTTCAGGTGATACTGTTTTCTCAGTTGGATTGGATTTCCATATTCTTTACAATTTTTCAGCCGGAATAGGTGATACCTGGGATCTCGGCTACGATAGCATATTCCTGGGCAATCCTTGTTCTCCATCGGTGGTAAAAGTTATCGATACGGGTCATACAGTTATAAATGGATCAAGCCTGAAGTATTTGCAGATTACAAATGCCAGCAGCAACCCGGCTTTTTCGCTCGGTGGCATGATTTATGAGAAGATCGGCAGTATTGGCTACGCCTTCCCAACTATGGCAAGTTGTCTTAACTTATTTGAACCTCCTGATATCAACTTTAAATGCTATAAGGATGACTTTTTATCCTTGTACAGTTTACCCGGAGGTATTGCTGAAATGTGGCTGGATGACTGCGAGGTCAATTACTGGCTCGGTGAAAATGAGAGAGCAAATGCAAGCAAGATTCAGGTCTTTCCCAATCCGGCAAATGACAACTTGTACGTTCAATTTCCAAACTTAATACGTCAGGTCAGCGTTGAAATATACAACGCTCAAGGTCAATTGGAAGCTCAGCAATTTATCGATTCTCCTGTCTCCAAGGTATCCATTAAACAGTTGAACCCCGGGCTCTACGTGTTGAAAATTCTTGATGAGAGCGAATTGAATTCGACTCACAAGTTTTTGAAGAAATAAGCTGAAAATTTGAGGTGACCGTCTCAGTGCGTTCAAGAAAAAATAATGAAAAACCGGCGTAGTTTGAATCTAATCCCGGAATTGGAGAAAAAAGACCGCCCTGCCATCGATTTAATTCAAGAGCAGGGCGGAATTGCATTAACCTGGTATTACCTTAGTTTTACCTGACAACTTCCGATGTAAGATTCACCATTAAAGATCTGAATCTGATAGATACCCCTTGACAGCCTGTCTTTGGGTTGGAACGTCATCTCAATACGCTTGTTTACATTGAATTCTCCATTATACCCACCAATACTTGCAAGCAAATTATTGTCATCTTCAATCGCTCTCATGGTGATTCCATCAATTTCACTTTCATAAATCTTTCCATTGGGAGATTCGATCTTGAAATGAACATTTTCGACAACATCTTCCGGCATATCAAACCCCATGGTCAGCCTGTTTGTGCGTTTGGCAACAACCGTCAGTTTATCTTTTTTGCCTTTTGTGGCATCAACTCTGAAGTTAGTTGTTACTATGGCCTTGAGAAGATCGTTATCTGATTTCAACTGCTCGTTGTGACCGGTCATTGATAACACGGTAGCTTGCAACTCTTCATTTTCCCTTTTCAGATCGGCAATTGTTGTATTATAGGACATCAATTGCTTGTCAAAATCGTTTTTGAGCTGAGCAAGTTCTTTTTCAAGTTTCGCCGACTTATTCTTATCCCAGTTAATATTGGCAAGCTCCTTTTCCTTCCTTGAAAGTTTACCGCTTGTTTCCTTCAGAATCTTATCCAAGTCGCCGTTCTTGCCCATCAATGAAGCAATTTGGTCTTTCATCTGCTGAATTTGCTTGTCCAGTGACAGTTTTTCTGACAACAGAGACTCTGATTTCAACTTCTCTTCGTTCAGGTCTTTTGTCAGATTTCCATTCGTATCATGCATCCATAACAGGCCTGAAAGAGAGGCAAATATTACCGCAGTTAAACTGCCTGCTACAATTTTTCTTTTTGATTCAGTTTTCATTTTAATCTGTTTTATGGCTTTCGGCCCTTTTATTTTACGAAGCAAAGTTGAAACGCCGGAATTAAAACGGGATTAAAAGGAAATTAAAGTTTGATTAAAGGTGTGGGATAGACAGCAAAAAGGTAGTGCCACTGCCTAATTTCGAAGTCACACCGATCTTTGCTTGGTGCAGTTTCACAATTTTATCCACCAAAGACAGTCCGATTCCATGTCCTTTAAAGTTAAGGGAGTTTTTACCCCGGTGGAAGGGTTCGAAAATGTGATCCAAATCCACCGGATCGATTCCAATTCCATGATCCTTAATCTCGACTTGAAGCAGGCTTGTGTTGATGCCGACCCGAACAAAAACGGGGGTATTCATTGAATACTTGCACGCATTTTCAAGCAGGTTCACAAAGACAATTCTCAAAAGCTGTTCATTCCCATTGACAGTTAAATGGTGCTCATCGAGTTCTTCCGAGAACTGAATATCTATACTACATGTTTGATTGTGTTTCCTTATTTCCGAATAAACCTGCCATATCACATCATCAATGCGCAGTTGCTTAAAATTCAGATCTTGATTTTCAGCGCTAGTCTGAGCCAGTAATAGGAGTCGGTTAGCCGTCGTGCCAAGATTTTTCATGTCCTCAATCACAGAGGAAAGCGCGGATTTATATTCCTCATTGCTCCTTTCTTTCATCAACAGGACTTCGAGTTGGCCTATAATTGCTGTAAGGGGAGTTCGAAGTTCATGCGACGCGTTGGCGATGAAATTCTTTTGAATTTTAAAAGCCCCTTCCAGCCTGGTAAGCATTTGATTAAAAGTGGCTGCCAGTCTCGCAATTTCATCTTTTCCGTTTCCTTCATCAACCCTGAGATTCAATGAAGAAATGCTGATGTTGTCAACCTGCCTGATGACTGCAGTGATAGGCTTCAGTGCACGGTAGGAATATATTCTGCCTGCCACAAATACCAGGATAATGCTTATGCCGAATACAAGAAGCAAAACTGTACGAAGGTTGTTCAATTTCCCTTTTCCATAGACATCCGTTGCGGCTATCAAGACAATAAATCGATCGTACTTGTCTGAAAAGAGAAAGCCAAGTACTTCGTACTCTCCGGTGGTATATCTAACTTCCTGATCCAGCCTGATCTCATTCAGCAATTCAGGATCGTACGTGAGCACATTGTCGTCATCAGTAGTGAAAACCACCTCATTTCTAAAATTGATAATGGAAATTCTTTCTTCCGGCATTCTTACCGGATTATCGGCTTCCATCCTCCGCAATAATTCGGCGTCTACCTCTTCCACCTCGATGAGCAACTTTGCCGTATTGGTCGCTTTTCTGTACAGCCTGTTGTAAAAGTCCTCCTCCCTGTAGTCAGCGGAAAAGAAATAGATGGCAAAAGATGCTGCAATTAAAATGAATGCAACAAGAGAAATAAACTGAAGTGTCAGGCGGGTCTTGATATTCATGACTAACGATCGCTGATCATATATCCTAACCCAATCCTCGTGTGTATGAGTTTGACCGGGAAATCCTTGTCGATTTTCTTCCTGAGTATATTAATGTAAACTTCAACAATATTTGTTCCCGTATCAAAATTTATATCCCAGACATGTTCGCTAATGTCGACCCTGGAGACAAGTCTTCCTTTGTTGCGCATCAGATATTCCAGCAAGCCGAATTCTTTGGCTGTCAGGTTGATATTTTGATGCTCTCTAATCGCTATTTTTCTGTCAAGGTCCAGAACCAGATCGCCAACCTCCAGGGTATTTTTCGTTTCGGTTAAAACATTCCTTTTTGTCAGCACTTTAATCCTGGCAAGCAGCTCCAAAAAATCAAATGGTTTAACAAGGTAGTCGTCTGCGCCTTTGTCGAAACCAATGAGCTTATCTTCTGTTGTGCCGAGAGCTGTTAGCATTAAGCAGGGTGTCTCAGGTTGTATTTCTTTCAGGTATTCGCATAGCTCAAGTCCTCCAATATAGGGCAATAGCAAATCCAGAAGTACCAGATCATATTTGTTTTCTCCAATTAAATTCTTACCCGCTCTGCCTTCTGTGGCCAAGTCCACTTCATATCCCTGTTCATTCAACCCCTGCTTGAGAAATGATGCAATCTTAACTTCATCTTCGACAACAAGTATTTTCATAATTGTCTATTTCCCATCAAAAGTATGATAATGTGTAATTCAACCTTTCGGGAATACGCCTTGGTACGAATATTTTAATTGAATTTTAATTTCATTAAAACTCAAAAAGCATCCCCAATTCAGCGACGGTGTGATGAACAACAGCATCAATGCCCCCAGTACGGAACCATTCACAACGCAAGGGGTGCAGGGGGTGATTTTGTTTTTGTGAAGCGTTAAGGTAAGCACACATTTACCGTACCTTATATCAAACTGGAATTCTCTCCGGACTACAGCTTGATCATTTTAAATATCCTGTCCTTGAATCCCTCATTTGAACCCAGGTTACGTACTTGAATAAAATACAAGCCAGACGGTCCTTCCACAACAATCCGGTTTATCGGTCCTTTTATTTCGACCTGCCGAATAACATGACCCGTAACATCGCTGACGGTGACCTGATGTTCCGAATGTCCGGATAGGATCAGAACAAATTCATCCCGAAAGGGATTCGGATAAATCACCGGTTCGTCACCGTAACTAATGTCTTCAATTCCAACTGTGGCATAATCACAGCTCAGGGTGGTATCCATTTTCCAAAGTCCGACAGCCGTGTCCTGATAGCATCTGATGCCGGTGTAAGCTTCATTGTCGGGAACAACATTATTGCAATGGTAGTCGAATTGCGGCAATGGCCTTTCCATTCCTCCAACAAGCCTGTTGGCCCACATAATGCCTGGAGTCTTGGTAGTGTCCAGGCCCCGGTATTCGATCTTCATCGATTTTGAAGATATTCCCTGAAGTGTATCCAGCCTTGTGTCCAGCACTTTCATTTCAAAATAACATCCACCGAATTCGGTTGTCCACCAGTCACCGTTTGTTTTTGAGAAATCAAAAAGTTTCGAAAACGTCCCTGAAGAATCGTTGTAAACCCAGATGATGTTGTCGTCTTCGCGGGTGAAGAAATGATCGCTGTAATCGCCATCAATGGCATGGCCCTGACGTTCTATCCTGTAATAGGAAAAATTATTCAGTACCGTATCGCTGGCCGAAATCCACTCGGTATATGAAATCGTTCCTGTCGTTGTGGATATGGTTCCATAGGTCCATTTGGCACCGATTGGTGCCCATACTTGTGCCCAAATGCAGGGAATCAATGCTGAGACCAGGAAAGAGGTTAGGTAGAATCGCTTCATAAAGGTATGGTTTCCAGTTAATTAAAGGTAATGAAAGAAATCATCGGTCACTCCTCCCGGTAAAAAATATTTTATTCATGAACAATTAAAAAAACAATGAGTGTGTCTATTGATTTTCAGATTCTAGAAGAAGTTTAGCAATACTTAAATGCTGACAAAATGAGCCGGATTCGTCCGGCTTTTTTGTTTGAATTTGTGTCTCAAAGGTGAAGAAGCAGGAATTAAAGAATTGTGTTTTTGGCTTATTGCATTTTTTGTTTTCCTGTTTCCCGACAAGAGAGTACTTGAGCAAGGCAGTTACGTAGCGATATCATCATCATTGAACCTGAGGTTCATTCCTAACTTTCCATCTTAATGGCCCGGAAGAATATCTGGTGTCATAGATTTGTAACATTCAGACAGATTAAGTTTTGCATAATTACTCATCATTTATATCTTTAAATACCACTAAACACATCACTTGCAACTTATTGAACACAAGACGCTAAGCGATTTTTCCGCGATAATGCCAATTGAAAAGAGGGTAGATGCCCTTGTTGAATACAGCCTGTATCAGCGTGTTGTCGATCCGGTCACATGCCTTCAGTTGGCCGAAGAGGCTTTTAAATTATCAGAACAAAGCGGATATGAGAAGGGTACGGGGATATCGCTGGTGCAGCTCGGTTTCCAGCATTGGCATTTGTCTCAGATCGATAAAGGTCTTGAAGAAGTGGAAGAGGGATTGTCCATTATTAAGAAGGCTCAGGCCAATGATTTCATTGCAGACACCAACATGATCAAGGCTATGATCATTTGGAGCAAGGGTGACTACGAAAGATCCTTTAACATCATTTACAATACACTGAAGGAACTTGAAGAGATCGGGGTAGACGAAGGCGTGCCGTGGATGTACTGGTGTCTGGGAGTGTTTTATTATGATCTAAAGGATTATACTAAATCGATCGAGAATTATGAAAAGGCATTGACGCTTTATGAAAGATGGGAAAAGCCGGACCCCGGTTGCAAATGCTATTCACTTGTTGGCTTGGGAAGCGTCTATAAAGCCAAAGGTGATTTCAATCAAGCTATTGATTATTTGAATCAGGGCATGGAGATGAGCGCTAAATATGAAAGGTGGATCGAGCAGGCAAGGGCCCATTTTGAACTGGGAGCCATTTTTAAATTGCAGGGAGATTACGAAAGGGCAAGAACGGAATTGGAGCTGAGTTATGCCATGAGGAAGGAACACAACACCAAGCCCGGTATGGTCAGCAGTCTTCTCGAACTTTCAGATATTCATTTGCACCGGGGCAGTGATGATGAAGCTTTAAAACTACTCACGGAAGCACTGGGATATGCTCTGGAAACAAATACAAAACCAAAAATATATCAGTGCCATGAGCGATTATCGGCACTCTGGAAAAAGAAAGGAGATTATAAAAAAGCCTTTGAGCACATGGAGAATTACTACAGGATTAAATCCGAAGTAGCAGGTGATGAGGCCAATAATATGTTAAAGGACCTTGAAACAAAATACGCCACGGAGAAAGCAGAGAAGGAGAAGGAAATTGAACGATTGAAAAATGTGGAACTAAAAAAAGCCAATGAAGTAATTGCCGAGAAGAACAAAGAGA
>DNDT01000054.1 GCA_003487525.1 Flavobacteriales bacterium | reverse complement strand
CCCGCAGGTGATGGAGAATAAATTCAAAGAATCCTTGTTTATCGAACAGATTATGGTCATCGGAGAATTTAAAAAGCATCCTGCCGCACTTATTCAACCGGCATTTGAAGTGCTGCGTGAATGGTGCAAGCGCAAAAAAATTGACTGTGAGGACAACACTCAAATGATTAATAATGAACAAGTTGTAAAGAGAGTGATGAACGATATAAACATGTACAATGAATCGTTTGCCAATTTCGAACAGGTTAAAAAAATCAAATTGATAGACATACCATGGTCCATAGAAGGAGGTGAATTGACGCCAACCTTAAAGCTCAGGAGAAGAAACATCCTAGAAAAGTATAAGACACTTGTGGATGAAATCTACCCGGACGAATCCGCGTAGTAATGTTGTATCTATTTGATTTACAATTATTTATGCAAGTTTTTTTGACTTACGTTGATAGAATATTTTTCTTATATTGCACCTCAAAATTAATCCCCTGATAAATATGCCAGATAAACAGAAATTTCAGTTGGAGTTTGTGGTTAAAGCCTCACCGAAATTGCTGTATAATTTCCTTTCCACCCCAAGTGGACTTTCAGAATGGTTTGCGGATGATGTAAATTTCAGAGGCGACAAGTACACCTTCTTTTGGGAAGGTAGCGAGGAAGAAGCAGAAATTATTTCCAAGAAAGCAAATCAACACATTCGCTTCAAATGGGTAGAGACTGAAGGTGACGAAAGTTATTTTGAATTCAGAATTGAAATTGATGACCTCACTGAGGATGTAGCTCTTATTATCACGGATTTTGCCGAGGAAGATGAAATGGATGAGGCAAAATTATTATGGGACAGCCAAATACAGTCTCTGCTGGCACATATGGGAGCGTAGTTCTCTGTACTTGATTTAGGTTCATCCTGAGCACGCGGGATTCATGAAAAAATCATCTGTTTTTATTCTCAAGTCGTTTTTAGGACCATTTATCCTGACTTTTTGCATCGCCACCTTTGTACTGCTCATGCAAACGGTATGGAAATACATTGAGGACCTGGTTGGAAAGGGACTTGAATTTCATGTCATTGCAGAGTTGATGTTCTACATTTCCGCAAGCATGGTTCCCCTGGCTCTTCCCCTGGCTATACTGCTTTCTTCGCTCATGACTTTTGGAAACCTCGGAGAGAATTATGAACTCGTGGCATTCAAGTCCGCAGGCATTTCCCTTCAGCGAATTATGCGCCCGATGGCGTTCCTGATAGTGCTGCTCAGCATTGTGGCTTTTTTATTCTCGAATTACATGCTGCCGGTGGCAAACCTTAAGATGAGATCTCTGCTTTACGATATCATGCAGCAAAAACCTTCTGTAAACATATTGCCCGGAATTTTCTACAATGAAATAGATGGATATACCATTAAGGTCAAGGATAAAAAACAGTCGGACGAAGGAGATTTTCTTCAGGACGTAATGATTTACGATCATACCGAAAAAAAGGGGAATGGAAAAGTCATCGTTGCCGAGTCGGGTAAGATGAGGAATACAGACGACAATCTCTACCTGGAAATTATCCTATACAATGGCTATGCCTACGACGACCAGGAGGTCAAAGAAAAAAACAGGACCACTTACACACACTTGAAAAACAAATTCAAGGAAAAGAAAATATTGATCGACATGTCGCAGTTTGAATTAAGCAGGACGGACGAAGACCTTTTTAAAAGTCACTACGAAATGCTGAATATGAAACAGTTAAATGAAGCGGTTGACACGTTGAATTCGGTAAATAAGGTACGCCTCAATATTTTCAAAAACAGCCTTGCAAACAACATCAGCATTATCAAACAAAGCAAGGACACAACAGCGGGATATGAAGTAGCTGACTACAATCCATGGAACAGGATTAAGAATGCGAGCAGGACGGATCAGCAGGCAATTTTTACCCACGCCTCAAACGTGGCAAGGGGTGTCAAAACCAGATCGAATGCCTCGGCCCTGGAACAGGAAGCACGATATGTCATGATTATAAAGCATGTGGTGCAATGGCATAAAAAGCTGACCCTGTCGTATGCATGCATCGTTCTCTTTCTGATCGGTGCTCCATTGGGTTCAATCATTCGCAAAGGAGGACTCGGAATGCCTGTGGTCGTATCCGTCATATTCTTTCTGATCTTTCACATTATCAATATCACGGGGGAGAAGCTGACAAAAGAGGCTGTTTTCGATCCTGCGTTCGGAATGTGGATGGCTCCTCTGATCCTCACTCCCGTCGGTCTGTTCATTACGTACAAAGCAACTTCTGACTCCACCCTGTTTGACATTGGTTCTTATGTCGGATTTATAAAAAAACTATTCAGTCGAAAAAAAAATGAGGGTATTACAGATCTGTAGTAAACCTCCATTGCCCGCTGTTGACGGCGGATGCCTGGCAAGTTATCAGTTGAGTAAAAATCTTCTGACGGCCGGTTTTGACCTCACACTTATGTGTCTTGCAACGGAAAAACACCCGTATTTACCCGGTGAAATCGACGTCAATTATTCAAAGGAAGTCCGTCTGGAAGTAGTCCCTGTGAAAACTGCACTTACCCCTCTCGGAGCAATGCTGAATCTTTTTGAATTCAAATCCATCCAGGAACGCAGGTTTTACCATCGAGAATTTTCAACCAAACTCATTCGGATCATCGGGGAAAAGGACTTCGATTTTATTGTGTACGATGGATTGCCGACCTGCGTGTATGAAAAGGATCTTCGGAAGATCAGCAAGGCTAACATGATTTACCGCTCCCACAATGTGGAATATTCCATCTTTGATCAGCGTAAAACGCATGAAAGAACTCAATTCAGCAAATTCTATCTCAGCCTTCAGGCGGCCAGGCTGATGCGTTTTGAAATGAGTAAATGGAACTCGATGGACGCCGTTCTGAGGATCTCGAAACACGATATTGACCACATGATCGCCACCGGCATAAAGCCGGGAAAAACCGGTGTTCTGCCTTTTGGAATCGAAGTCAGCACTTCTCAATTTACGCCCATAAAAAACAGTCTTTTTCACCTGGGTGCCATGGACTGGGAGCCGAATATTCAAGGGCTAAGGTGGTTTGTGCAGGAGGTGTGGCCACTTGTACATGCATCTCACCCGGATGCTGAACTGCATCTCGGAGGAAAGAACATTGCCCGCCTCAAAGACGATCTGACAAGCGAAGGTATTCACATTCACGAGCATGTTCCCGATGCCTTGACTTTTACCCGGTCCTATGATATTCTGATTGTACCGGTACAAGTGGGATCCGGAACAAGAATCAAGATACTGCAGGCAATGGCCGAAGGAAATGTCGTGGTATCGACCCAAAAAGGATTGCAGGGCATTGAAGCGGAACACGAAAAAAATGCGATGATTGCGAATGATGCTGCATCGTTTGTTACCTGCCTGAACCGTATTTTTGACGATTCGAGTTTTAAGGAGTCCTTAAGGTTGGAGGCCAAAAAACTCATTGAAAAAGAAAACAAGCCGGAATTTCTGTCCCGTGATTTAAAAAATTGGATGATTCAGATATAGGTATGGATCGCATTAAACTCTTTTATATTGTCAGCTGCTTTCCTT
>DNDT01000185.1 GCA_003487525.1 Flavobacteriales bacterium | reverse complement strand
GCCATATTGAATTTCTCGCTTCTGCAATGTTTCAAATAACTCTGTCAAAGCTCCCAAGAAGTTCGCTGTTTTGTCGGTTTGATTGTTATTGGTCATTAATGTCATAAAAGCTGTTTATTTTGAACCTTGGTCATGATATGTTTCTTGTGAAAAAAAGGCATAGGAATTTGGTTTATTAAATTTAAATTTGAGACAAGGGGCTCAAATAATATCCTTTACCAAATCTTTTTTAATCAGCCTTCGAGCCGGCAACTTTCGTCCTCGAATATCGAAGATTAATTCCTTTCCACTCCAAACTAACATACGCAAAAAGTTCAAAGGGAAATCTACGAACAAATAGCGTAACCGACCTTTCCAGGACATTTGAACTTCGTCCATTTTATATCCAAATTCAAGCATTCCACTTTTGCAAAAATCCTGCATAAATTTAATCTCCCCTACCGAGAGCACCCGCTTATAACGCGCAAGGGAATCTGTTGAGATGACCCCAACTTCACGCTTACCATATGAACTATTCCCACCTTTATCACGATGAGTAGGTGACCCCTTCATGGTAACCATTTCAGGGACATATTCCTCTTCCAGAAATTCACAAACATTACGAAGCGTTTCTTCTGGATCTGATACTACATCTTCATAACGAACAACCATGTAATTTTCAGGGTATTTTTCCATACCACGTCTTGCCAAACGAACCGACTCGGTCCACATTTTGGTACCCGCCCCTGCCAGCCCTTTCATCTGAGTCCAGCGTGTTTTTGCCGAAGCATACCGGTCCCGAGGATCTCGCATCATATGAATTATCTTCGCGCGAGGAAATACGGCAAAAATGTCATCCATATATTTTTCCGTATTCAAGGACTTATCGCCCCATCTCTGTTTTCCTTTTCTCTCAGCAAAATGATCGCCAATCAAAGAAAACAACCTGGCATAGCTTCTCTCCCCAGCCGAAAATTCGCGCCGAATACGATCAACATCAATATTGATCTTTTGCAGCCTTGTATATTGAGACATTACAGATATACAACGCTCAAAATTCTCAGGGTTATTTAAATCACCATATTTGTTATTAAAGTACATCCACAAGTACGTTCGACGCATCATCGCAATATTAGGGTGAGAAGCAAGCAAAGCGTACATTAAACTCGTGCCGCTTCTTTCAATACCCGCAAGATATATTGGATCCTTTTTCATGTCACTACGATTCCTTTTTGTTTTTCAAAACACTTTCTTCAACCGCATAAAATTAGCAGGTAATCTAAAATAATATAATACATATTGGTTCAAAGACATTGGTTTAGCGGCTTTAAGATAACCGTGTTCAAGCATCCATTCGCCAGCATAGTTCTCTATGAAAACCAGATCTTCGGGCGAAACAACTTCAGATATAGACAAATATTCATGAACACGTTCTTTAGTCCACCCCATCGTTTCGTCATTTTCAGCGCTAATTTTATCGCCTGCTCCATCAAGTATGAGCTTGATTTGAGATACATCTTCATTAATAAAATCACTGGTTTCGCTCATCGTTTCTTCAGGTTGATTCAGCAAATCTTCAATTCGCACAAGTTTATATTTATCCCGAAATCGTTCCAAATTCTTCTCTGCAAACCTTAAAGATGTCACCCATTCACCTGTGATTGAACCGACTTTTCCCAATCGTTTACGAGAGGGTAGTTTTACTTCGTCACTATACAGGGATCTCGGGTCACGAATCATGTGGATCATCCGGGCATTCGGGTATGCTCCAAAGATTTGGGCGGCATATTGCTCAATGGAACCTTCCTGTTCTCCCCAGCGGGTCTTACCCAAGCGCTGGGCATAATGCTCATGCAAAAGGGAAAAAAGACGAGCATACGTTTGTTCATCGCTTTGCCAAAATTCCCTGCGAATTCTATCTGGTTCCGGCATCAGTAAACGAATGGATTCCCTTTGCATCATTGCAGAGAGGCAACGTTCAAAATTCTTTTCTTCCGCCAGATTTCCAAAACGGTCAAAAAAATGCCGCCAAATATAAGTGCGCCGTGTCATTAAAATATTTGGATGTGATGAAAGCAATTGGCGTAATAATGTCTTTCCTGATCGAGCCAATCCCCCAATAAATATGGGGGCAGTTCCCATTGGTATCATCTTATCTTATTCTTAGGTGGGCGGCGCCCAAATTTTGATGGGAATCTGTGCTGAAGAAAATTAACTGTCAGCCAAGCAACCATAAATGCAAAATTGAGAGGAAAGGTTTTGAAGACATAATTTATTCTATCCTTTAGCGAGAAGTGAATCTTATCCAAAGAATACCCGTATCTTTCAATTTCCTTACCAACCATCACCTGCATAAATTCAATCTCGCCTTCAGGTATAGCATTACGATATCTTCCAATAAAATCCAAATAAACCGGGGTACCAGCAACATTTTGTGTTAGATCATCCGGTGTTTTTCGTATAAACTCTGGAGCACCCTTCAGGGTAACCATGACTGGGAAGTATTCCTCTCCCAGAAATTTGCACACTTCACGAATGGTAACTTCTGGCTCAGTAACCATCTTTTCATATTGGACAATCATGTACCTATCTGGGTAGAGGTTCAAATTGCGTTTCGCCATTTTGGTAGTATAGATCCAACGAGCTGTTGCTCCTCCTGCCCTTGCTCTTCCTTTAGGATGAAGTGCTAAAGATGCTTCATAACGATCTCTAGGGTCACGAATAACATGAACCATTTTACTACCTGGATATGCGGCAAATATTTCATCTGCATACCCTTCTAAAAGACCGGTCTGGTCACCCCATCTAGGTTTTCCTTCGCGTTCTGCATAATGTTGATTGAAGAGTCCAAAAAGGCGGGCATAGGTTGGCTCACCGCGCGAGAATTCTTCATAAATGCGTTCCAGATCAGGTTTTAGAACGAGAACATGTGTGTAATGCATCATATCATTCAGGCACTTATCAAGATTAGCCTTAATTGCTAAGTTCCCGTATTGATTATAAAAAAGCGTCCAGTAGTTGGATCCTACTGTCGGAATAGAAATATTCGGATGAGACACTAACATACCCCGTAGTAGTGTCTTACCGCAGCGATCCAAACCTGCAATAAAGATTGGCCCTTTTTCCATTTTCAACGAATTTTGTTTTTCCTGAATCTTTGAAATAGGCTTTGAGATTTTTGAGTAATTTGATTTAGCATCAATCGATCATCATCATCTAATTTAAGGAGAAGAATCATGACAGCAAATACTGCAAAGAGAACGCTTACATGGACAATTAGATGGAGAATAAAGGCATCAATTGGATAAATCCTACTTAGAGAATATGAGAGAATGCCAGTAACCAAACCTGCAATTATTGGCTTTAGAAAGGTTCTATTATATGGAATCAATTTCAAAAGGTAATACACTTGAAAGATGCGAAGAGCATTCACAGTAGACATAACTGCCAAAGCTGAGATTGCCGCTCCGACCACACCAAAGCGTGGAATTAATAGAACATTCAAGGCTATTGAAACAACTACACTAACAATGTTATTTAACAGCTTCAGCCGCGTATAGCCGGTCATGTTTAATATCGCCCCTCCCATACCAGTACCCACATCCACAAGATTTACACATGCCATTATCACCAATGCCAATGCGCCATTTTCAAAACTTTCTCCAAATATTGACAAAATCTGCGTCGGGAACAACACCATTGCTAAAAAGACCGGCATATTGACCAGGACAGACCATTTTGCTGATGTCTGGTAAATACTTTCCAACTGAGATTTCTCATTCTTATCATGCAGTTCTGCTATATAAGGCTTAGCAGCTATGTTTATGGATGAGTAAAAGTCGTGACCAAGAATATTCAATTGGTTGGCAACAGTAAAAATACCAACGCCCGCAATACTACCAAGCGACCCGATAAGCAATGTTTGAATGTTTCCTCGAAAGGTATCCATCAACCCTGCCAGCCAATCTGGGATTGTAAATTTCCAAACAGCCTTAAAGTCCACCCGCCCAGATAAGATAGACATTTTCAGCGGAAACAACTTATTCAAATAATAAATGAGTGTAACAGCTGTTAAAAGTTCGCCAATACCAAAGATTACGACCGCATGAATTACCTGCAAGCCAAAAAATGCAGCGATCCCTATCAAAACAACCTTAACAATCGGCTGTAAAATGAACTTCGCTATTACCGGGTACTCCATGTTCTTAAATCCCCGCACGGCTCCAATCAAGGTACTACCCAGGATAGAAAAAGGAACGATTACACTCGAAATCTGTAAAAGTGGAGCCATCCTTATATCATCGAAAACAGAGACGGCAACCTGGTAAGAAAAAGCAAATAATGCGATACTGGTTAAAGAGCCCAATATTAAAGGTAAGCCGATACCTAATTGAATCGTGCCCCAAGTTCTTTCCCGATCATCCCGGTTGACATAAATAGCGATAAATCGCAATAATGCTCCATCGAAGCCCAGCACGGTGATTCCAGCAAGCAACGTAACCGCATTGAGAGAAAGTTGATACATCCCATACTGCTCGGCTCCCAACAACCGTGCCATCAGGAAGGCAAAGACGAACCTACCTATATTGGTGACTATTTTTCCAAACAGCGTGATCCCCCCGCCTTTTGCGACACGAACTAGATTTTGTTTATCTGGGGCAGGAGGTTCTGGGTAACCAAGGTTTTGTGTTTTCGCGTGTTGACTATTCACATTCACCGCTAAAGGTTCGTAGTACCTCGGAATTAAGATTCAAAATGATACCCCCTTAGAAAATCATACTTAACAAGATTTTCTTCAACGATTCTTTTCCACTCGGATGTCCATTCAACCTTGTGGCGGTCACAGTCAGGTTTTTCAAGCAATATTCCCTTACCAACCTGTAAATATTCATTGTGCGGTTCAACATCCAGGAAGTTACAAACACGGACAAGATTTTCTTTTGGATAAGTGACCAAATCTTCATAATAAACGGTTATCAAATTCGTCCTCATTTGATCTCGAAGTCTGGTAAGGTGGTCACAGCACGTAAAGTAGTGATTAATAGAGTTCGAGAAGGTATGTTTACCTCTATTCATCATCACACTTATCA
>DNDT01000301.1 GCA_003487525.1 Flavobacteriales bacterium | reverse complement strand
TTATTGCTCTGGCATAATCAAAATCAATATGTTCTCCCTTCTGAACTGGAACAAAAGCTGCTTGGCCTTGAGACGATGTTTGACGAACTCCCAGAACAGAATGAAACCATTGCTTTACGCATTGACCTTTTGCATGAGATCGGTTTTCTTGCCTGGCAGGCAGGGGATTTGTACAAAGCAGAAAAATCCCTGCAAAAAGGCCTGGAGTTGGCAGGTACTTATGAAATAAAAGATCTATTAGCAAAGCATCAAAATGGCCTGTCAATTCTGCATTATGAAAAAGGGGATCTTCCTAAGGCTCTCGCGTATGCAGACCTTGCGCAAATTAATGGTCCGCAAGATTGTATTCCATATCTTAATCAGGCTGTTATCTTATTTTCTATGGGGAAAAGATATTTTGCTTTTCAAAAGGGGAATAAAGCAATTTCTATGTGCCCTATAAACCCATGGGGTTGGAATATGTTGGGTTTTTTGTATTTTTTTGCAGGGCAAACAAACAATGCGATCAAATCCTTCCAATATGCAATTGAAATATCCCCTGATGATATTTTCTTTTCTGAATCTATTGTGGTTTGTTATGCTGAACTGGGATTATATAAAAAAGCCAAGAACCACCTTGATCAAATTCACGCTTATAATAACAGTATAATTTCAGATGCTTTAGCAGTATATATCCAGAGTACCAAAGAAGAAGCCGCGAACTACTTGAAATATAAAAAGAGAAACAGCGAGCTTGAGAATGTAAATATAGTTCGCAACCCAATTTTGGCGATACTCTTATCCCCCTAAAGGATTTTATATTAATTCCCTTTTGTTTGGGGAGAAGCGAACCAACCTTATGGAAATATATTTTTTAACCGATAAAAACATGGTTCTTCAAATCTTCTATCCCGCTGCCAGCATAATTTTTTCACTATTTTTAGCCCGTGTTTGCGTAAAAAATATTAATGCAGAGGGAAGTAAAAGCGCTTTGTTTCTCTCTCTCTCTGCTCTGATCATTTTTATTTCTAATCTTATCTATTCAATTTTCCCGTCCGACTTGATGCAATCTGTAAAACTTGCGTCAATTGTGCTGGGAATCACACTGGCTTCAACAGCGATATTCACGTTTTCATTAGACTATACCTTAAGATCATATTGGATCAATACACTTTTTATCTTTTTTTTGGCGGTTATTCCTCTGCTAACACAGGTCGTTTTCTGGCTATTTTTAACAAAACAAGATGTAGTTTCATTTCTTGTGGAGTTCAATACTATCTATAGTTATAGCTTGCTTGTGGGGAGCATTATTGTACTGGGGCAGATAAACAGCCTTTTCAGTTTCAAAGCTCGAGATATCTATTTTTGGCTCCTTCTCAGTGGACCTATATTTGCGGCAGCAGTTTTGGGTTTGGATTTAATGTATATAAAACACCAATGGTCTGGAGCATTATTCGCTGTTGCGATTCTTTTTAGTATGGTTGGAATTTCTACCAATATTTTCTTGCAGGCTCCAAAAGCTGTGCAACTGCGACGGGATAGCATGCTTGAGAATGTCTCGGATAGTTGGATTACCCTTGATGCAGACAAAAAGATTGTTGATTGCAACCAGACGGCTTTAGCCTTGTTTAATGCAACTCATGATGATGTATTGGAGAGACCGCTGCCCGTTGTCCTTAGCGAATTTCTTAATTTAAATGTCAAGATGGATGATCTTGTCGATGATGAAATAGAGAAGAGCGTTAGAATTAACGAAGATACTAGGTATTTCAACATCCGTCTCTCTCCAATTGAAAATTGGAATAACACCCCGATTGGTATGCTCGTTACCCTTCGTGACGTATCAAGCAGGAAACGCGAAGAGATTGAGCGACAGCGTGCCCGAGATGAAATGTTCGTTCTTCTGAACGCGATCTCGAATGCGGCTAGCCAATCTGTTGACCTAGAAGAGTTTTTATCGGATGTTATTTATCAAATTGTTTCCCCGTTCAAAACCTCATCTATTTTTATTTATGCAGTCGAGGAGCAGGGAAGGGCGGACTCAAACCATAGACGAGAAAGTGAATACTATTTGGCGGCGCATATCGGCCTTTCTACAGATGCCGTCAAGCAGTTGCAAGACCTACCTGGATCTACTACAATATTTCAACTACTGGATGGCAAGAAATATCTGTTACTGGAAGATTTCCGCGACTCCCAAATTCCAAATTCAATACAACTGCTGAATCTATCCTCTATGCTGATAATTCCTCTTGTCGTTCAAGGGGAAGGAGACCAAAAGCTTGTTGGTGTATTATTCTTGGGACGCAGGGAGAATCCCTCCTTCCCACAAGATGACATTATCAGGTTGAATATTCTGGCAGAGCAAATCGCATCGCTTATTGACAGCGATCGCAGAAAGAAGCTTGCAATCACACTGTCAGAACGCAAGAAGTTGATGCGGGATGTTCATGATTCGGTCAGCCAAAAATTGTATGGACTTGTCACCTTAACGGAAGCGGCCCAGGCCGGGTTAGAAGCGGGAGCTGCCCTGGATTTTGAAAAAGTTCTTTCTCGTATCGGTGAGAATGCTCGTCAAGCGGTGAAGGAACTTCGCCTCTTCCTCTTCCAGATGCAGCCTTCCAATCTGGATAAAGAAGGACTGATTTCTGTTTTACACCATCGTTTGGCTGCCGTAGAAGGACGAGCGGATATAAAGGTCAGGTTTCTTGCCGATGATCCCATCCAAATTTCGAGAAAAAAAGAAATTGCTTTGTATTATATAGCTCAAGAATCGTTGAATAATGTTTTGCGCCATGCGCATGCTAAAGCTGTATCTGTGATTTTAAAACAGGGACACAAGTTCATTACCCTGGAAGTGTCAGATGATGGATGCGGTTTTGAGCCGGGAAAGATCAAGCAGGGCGGTCTAGGTCTCGAGAATATTAAAGAACGTGTCAAGCAGGAAAATGGAAAGTTGAAAATATCTTCAATGCCAGGTAAGGGTACAATTATTAAGGTCACTTTTGAACAAAACAAAACCTAACAACACAACACGGAGAATTATGAGATATGGGCAAAATTCGAATAATGGTTGTTGATGATGAGAGCGTGGTAAGAGAAGGCATTGTTGCCATCTTATCCTTGCAGCCTGGTATAGAAGTTGTTGGGGAAGCATCAGATGGGATTCAGGCTGTTGAACTGGCAAGCAAAGTGTCCCCAGATGTGGTATTACTTGACATGTCCATGCCCAATCAGGATGGTCTGACAACTATCCCAATTCTCATAGAAAATCTTCCTAATGTCCGTATCCTTGTCTTAACCAGTTTTGCGAACAGCGATAAAGTGTATCAGTCGATCAAATCAGGGGCGTTGGGTTTTTTACTGAAAGATGCCCGAAGGGAACAGTTGATTCAGGCTATTCATGATGTCGCGCACGGACAGGCATCTATCAGTCCTTCAATCGCGGTAAAAGTCATTCAAGAGGTAAACCATCCATCAGAAGTCATGTATACATCCTCTCCTCTAACAGGGAGGGAACTGGAAACGTTGCGCTTGATTGCAAGGGGAATGACCAATCAGGAAATCGCCGATGCAATTACTGTCACGGAGCGAACGGTGGCTAAATATGTCAGCAATATTTTGGAAAAACTCCACCTTGCCAACCGAACTCAGGCTGCTTTGTATGCAATTCGGGAGGGATTGACCGAGAACAAAGGAAGAAGTAAGAAGACACAATGAACCAAATATGAAGAATGAGCCGACCGGATACCCCGGTCGGCTCTTTTTAGTTTGAAAATATGACATTGCTCTTGAATAGGTAAAGAAAGAGGGGAATTAAATATGGTCATTTATGCCCATATGATTGTCCACTTTCTCTAACAGAAAAACCATAAGATTTAGATTTCGCAAAAGCCATAGCCTTCCTATAATTCAAGCAATATTACCAAGAAGCTTCACAGCATTGTGAGCAGGGAGAGCCAAATTGTTTCTGGGAAAACACTTTTGCAGGTTAGACAAGAACGGTCAGTTCATCCCCCCGGATGAATTCAGTCGTTGCCTGACTTCAGACCTTTACATCACACAAGGATTTGATCATAACCTGTGGGTTCTCTCTGATTCATCTTTCCAGACCATTTATAAGAAACTAACCCAGCTTAATCTTACTGATCCCATTGCCAGATTGTTGTTCCGGCTGATCTTAGGGTCAGCTACAGAAGTTCGATTTGAAGGTAAAGGATCTATCTCTATTTCTGAAAACCTTCGCGAATTTGCAAACCTGAAAAATGAAATATTACTCATAGGGCAGGGAGATTATTTCGAAATCTGGTCTGCAGATTTGTGGAATATTCAAGAAGCAGAGATAAGGAATTTAGCCGCAAATGCAAACAGGTTCTCTGCATTTGACATCACGATATGTTGAGGGAATGATGAGAAAAGACAAAACTCGAGTGCTCTTAGTAGATGACCAAAACGTAGTCAGAGATGGTGTGATTACCATGCTTTCATTCCAGCCAGACATGGAAGTTGTCGGGGAAGCCCAAAACGGTGTTGAAGCATTGGAGATCGCGCGCCGTGCGAAACCGGATGTCATTTTGCTTGATATGCAAATGCCAGTGCTGAGCGGGTTGTCCACGATCCCTAAGATAAAAGCTTTCCTTCCCGATACTCGCATTTTAGTTCTGACCAGCTTCTCTGAGAACGATCTCGTTTACCAGGCGATCAAGGCTGGCGCACTTGGGTATTTGCTCAAAGATGCCACGCGAACTCAATTGGTGCAGGCCATCCGTGATGTGGCTGAAGGGAAAGCCTCGATCCATCCATCCGTTGCAATGAA
Source organism: Flavobacteriales bacterium (assembly GCA_003487525.1). GTDB lineage: Bacteria > Bacteroidota > Bacteroidia > Flavobacteriales_E > Vicingaceae > UBA11591. The sequence goes on along the minus strand of DNDT01000301.1, from coordinate 520 downwards.
AGTCATTCAGGAAATTGATGATGCTGAAGATGGTAACAAAATGATCGAAACGCTCACACAACGCGAATTCGAAACATTAAAGCTCATTGCTCGCGGATTTAGCAATCAAGAAATTGCTCTTACCTTATATGTTCATGAACGAACAATCGCCAAATACGTTAGTAACATTTTAAAAAAACTTCATGTTTCCAATCGGACTCAGGCAGCCCTTTACGCCGTCCGAAATGGATTAGCAACTGCTATTTTAAGTTAGCAAATTAGAACACCCTGAATTGGAGAAAAGTCGATGGGTAACATAGACTACATCAAGGCAAAAGATTTCGAAAGAGCCTGGCTTAATTTTGAACTGGACTTGCCATTGAAGCCTTTACCAGGCTGCAAACCAAATCCATTTTACGTTGATCGTCCAGGGAATCCTGTATTAGAGCTTATTGATGCATTACTTGCACCCTTTTATCGTCCACCCAAATTCTTTTTCTCCGGGCACAGAGGTTGCGGCAAGTCCACAGAGTTAACACAT
>DNDT01000229.1 GCA_003487525.1 Flavobacteriales bacterium | reverse complement strand
AATCCGGGAAATTCGGATCCAGATTTTCTGAATACATACTCAATCACCGCTTCTGCCTCATTTTCCGTGAAACTTGTATCGATGGTTTTCATCAGTTCATTCTGGGCCAGACAAGTAATGTCAATTGCTTTTTGCAGCAGGGCAATCTCTTCCTTTGACTTAAACTGCCTCATTCCACTGAGAATTGTTCCCAATCGATTGTTGTTCAGGCGATCGGCCAGATTGTTGGTTTTGAAAAAGAAATGCTTAAGCATGCTCGCGCCATCTCCCCGATCACCGGGCCGATCATCGAAAGTACCATCGGGCAGGGTGTAAAATATTTCATCGAAATATTGAAAGTCAATGTCGAAGTCGGCAAAATCCTTGTTCACCAGTGCCTTTTGAATCTTCAACTCCGAAACTGCGCCATATGTTCCAAGACGCTTTCCATTCCATTTTTCGTACTCCACGGATTTTCCCGGTAGAAAAAGTATCTCGGTCACCGTGTCATCCGCAAGTGACAGGGGTTCCTTAAAAAGAAGCAACAGGGCATCTGGCTCGTTCAATCCTGTCAGGTAGAAGAAATTCGGATCCTGATGAAAAGGATAAAACACGTCGTTTGAACGCACCTTTTCCTCACCTGAAAATATCACGGCCATTGATCTGTCCGGAAGGAGACTCCTGAGCGAATCTCTTTTCCCGGCGTGAAATGAAACAGGAAGTCCTTTGGATAAATCCAATGATGGTTTTGATTCCGTAACTTTTACAACAGTGCTGTCTTGTGCCAACAGATACACAGGAAACAACGTGCAAAAAAAGAAAAAGAATAAAATTCGGCTGGATGTAGGCATAAAAAAAACGCTGCTACGAATATAGAAAGTAACAGCGTTCGATTTAAGGTTTTTTTCGATTAAAGACGTCCTTCTTCCCTGGCCTTCTTTAGGGTCGGGGCAATACCGTTTTTGTTGATATTCCTGAGACCGGCTGCACTAACCTTTAATGTTACCCAATCACCGGTTTCGGGATTGAAAAATCTTTTTGTAGAAAGATTGGGAGCAAACTTTCTTTTTGTTCTCCTTTTAGATTTCGAAACATTGTTTCCCGAAATCACCTTCTTACCTGTTATTTGACAAACTCTTGACATTTCCGTTCTATTAGTGCTTTTTAAGCGGGCGCAAATATACTAAATTATTTATCTTTTAATCAAGAGAAATAGTCAATTCTTTTCTAAGAAAATTAAGAACATGATCTGTCGTCAAGGAAATATTGAGTGCACGGTTAAAGCCAAGCCTTAGTTTAAGCGACTTCACCCCCGATGCATTTGCAAGTGCGATCCAAATCGTGCCTACGGGCTTATCCTCCGTTCCACCTTCCGGGCCCGCGATACCCGAGGTTGCCAGGCCATAATCCGTATGGAGCAGCTCCCGGACTCCCCTCGCCATTTGACAGACTACCTCATCGCTTACAGCCCCGTATTGCTCAAGATCGTCTTGAGACACCTTTAGCAGATCTTGTTTAACCTCATTCGAATAGGCAATTACAGATCCCTTGAAATAATTGGACGCTCCGGGAACCGAACTTATTCTCGACGCGAGAAAACCACCGGTGCAACTTTCGGCAGTCGAGACGGTCAGGTTGTTTTCGGTCAGCAATTTACCGGCAATGACTTCGAGACTGTCATCGTCAAAACCGTAAACCCCGGAACCGATGATATCCACCACCTTTTTTTCTTCGGTTGACAACAATTTAACAGCCAAATCCAAATCCCGGTTCCGAACACTTAACCTAATTTTCACGTGTCCAGGTGACGGCAGAAATGCCATCTTTACGCTTGAAGGCAATTTTTCGATTACCGGCTTAAGTTTTTCGGAAAGATCTGCCTCTGCAATTCCAAAAGTCTTGATGTGCCGGTGCATTTTTTTTATCGTTAAATTCTGCTCCAACACCTTGGGAATTACTGCGCTGGTGACCATGTTTTTCATTTCAAAAGGCACTCCCGGCATCGAAACCAGTATCTTGCCACCGGCTGTAAAAATCATTCCCGGCGCCGTTCCCCTGTCATTTCTGATAACCCTGCATTTTGAAGGAACCATTGCCTGGGTTTTATTCAGATCACTAACCGTGCGACCGAATTTTTTAAGCAATTCACACACATCTTCGTAGACCTGTTGGTCAAATACCAGTCGGTCGTCAAACAATTTACAAAGCACATCCTTTGTAATGTCGTCGTGGGTCGGACCCAGTCCACCGGTAACCAAAACCAAATCGTTTTTTTTAAAGGACTTTTTGACTGATTTCCTGATTTCTTTTACATCATCGCCAATGGTAATTATTTTACCCACCTCGACCCCTGCGTCATCCAGTGCCTTGGCAATCCACGAAGCGTTGGTATTCACCGTCTGGCCAATTAACAGCTCGTCTCCGATTGAAATAATATCTGCTTTCATTTTCCAAAAATCAACCACTAAATTAACCAGATCATGTTAACAAGTGAATATACGTTGCCGGAATACGCATGATTCTACCCATATTTTTGTTTTGATGACAATAAGTGAGTTTCATGCAATGACCAAACTTCTGGATGATCCGGACATTACGGTGTATGATCACATAGAAAAGAAGATGGTGGATTTCGGTAAGGACGTGATTCCGCTACTCGAAAATGTATGGAGAAATTCGAGAGACTTATTGGTACAGACCAGGATTGAAGAAATAATTGAACGAATTAATTTCAATAAAATTCTGGATGAATTCAGTCTGTGGAAAAGCCTGGAGAATCCGGAACTGATCGATGCGCTCACCATCCTGAATCAACTTCAGTACCCCAATTACGACACAGCGCAACTCTATCGTCAGATAGAAGAAAAATCAAAAGAAATCTGGCTCGAGCTGAATGAAAACCTGACCGCGCTCGAATTGGTGAACGTCCTGAACAAGATCATATTCGAAATGTGGTCTTTTCGGTCTGTAAACGACAACGACAACGATGCCTTTCATTATCATTTTCTGAGCAATTTACTGGAACTGAGATGCGGAAATCAATTCAGCATTTCTCTTTTCTACCTTTTTATTGCAGAAAAAATGGACCTGTTGATGATGCCGGTACTGCTTGAAGATCAGTTGGTCATTGCCTATTTAAATGAATATAAGCAAGCGGATGAGGTGACGGGAGATGATATCTTGTTTTATATCAATCCGAATGAAGGGGGCCTTATTTTTGATGATTTATCCATACGGCAGTGGATAATGAAACACGGGCTTGAAGAAAAGTCATCCTATTTCTTGCCCACGGACAACAAGCAGGTCATAAAAACATACATTGATCGCCTTATAGCAGGGTACACTCAAAAGGGTGCAATCAAAAACGTGCAATTTCTGGAAACCCTCCGATCTTCCTTTACCTGAAAATTCCGCCAAAGGTCTTAAGAATAACCCCCACGTCAGAGAATAAATTGCGCTTCTGAAGGTAGCGTAGATTGATTTCAAGCTTATGAGGCATAATCTCTTGGATGTAAGTTTTTTCGGGATCATCGGACCTGGACAACAAGTCGCTTTCATTCATGTATTCGATTGATGCCAAATCCGTTATTCCAGGCCTTACATCCAGTACTTTTCGCTGATCCGAGGTATACAAATCANNCAGGCTTTTTCCGGAAGAGGTGGTCTTCATCGTCCGAAACTTTATCAGCTTGAATGGCCGGGCGTTTTTACCGACACGGGTTTGCAGGAAAAAAACAGGGCTTCCTGATCCCAGCAATACAATCGCAGAAAGAACCAGGAAAACAGGCGATAACAAAAGAATACCAATCAATGAAACAATAAAATCAAAGCAACGGATCATTTTATTGAGATAGATTTTCTTCGACCGAAGTTATTACCGACAGGATCACCTTTTCGATGTTGTCGTCGGACAAGTTCACATAAACCGGCAGGCTGATCTCACGGGAATAATTATCGGTTGTAACCGGGTAATCCCGGATGTCAAATCCGAGGTTTTTGTAGGCGGAAAGAGTCTGCAAGGGTTGAAAGTGAACATTGACACTGACGTCCCGATCAAATATACCCTGTATGATCCTGTCTCTTATTTCTTCCGAAATACCCTTGATTCGCAGAGGGTAAATGTGAAACGATGACATTTTATCGGCTGACTCATATTCAGGAAGCTGTGCCCAGTTCTTTCCTGAAAATCCCTTGCTGTAAGCATCGAATATTTCCCTGCGCCTCACCAGGGTTCTGTCGTTGTAATGCGACAATCCGACCAGCCCTATTGCCGCCTGTATATCCGTCATGTTCCATTTATACCCTGCTTCAACCACATCGTACTTCCAGGCTCCTTTTTTGGTTTTCGCAAGCGCATCCTTGTTTTGACCATGCAATGACTTTACACACAGGTAATTATACACTTCATTGTTGTCGAAATTTTTAAGGTTTAAGCAGAGTGCCCCGCCCTCAGCCGTCGTCAGATTTTTTACCGCATGGAAGGAAAAAACGGTAATATCGGCCAAGGTACCCGTGCGCTTGCCTTTATAGATAGCGCCGAAACTATGAGCCGCATCCGAGAGTGTGAGAATTCGACCGTGTTTCTTCTGAATGTCATTGCCTGCAGAAAATTTCCCGACAATATCATTTCTCCGAACGAGATTGTTCAGTTCTGCGTAATCGCATGGATATCCCGCAAAATCGACCGGAATAATAGCCTTGGTCCGCTCCGAAATCTTCCGTTCAACATCGGCAACGTCCATATTAAAGTCCGTTCCCACATCCGCCATAACAACAGTCGCCCCACAGTGCAGCACGACATTTCCGGAAGCACAGTAGGTATAGGCGGNNCCCCCGGTCCGATTCCAAACCATCGAAGTGCCAATTCCAATCCTGCGGTAGCGGAATTCAAACACAAGGTCGATCCGGCTCCGGTATAGGACGAAATTTCCTTTTCAAATCGCTTTGTTTTCGGACCGGTCGTAATCCAACCGGATTTCAGTGTATCAATGACTTCGTCAATTATTTCGGGGTAAATATCGGGCGGGGAAAAGGGTATCATCATCTAAAAAGGCCAAAATTATACTTTTGGATCGAATAAGCTCCTAGATTTTAAAACCCAGAATTGTCACATCATCCGTTCGTTCTGATTTACCTCTCCAACTAGACAGGACATCCCTGATAATCTGCTCTTGTTTTTTGAGATTGAAATGCTGGACCGACATCAATAAGTCCTTTAGTCTTTTTGCTTTCAGTTTTTTATACTTCGGTCCTCCCAATTGCCTGGCCATGCCATCGGTAGTCAAATACAACATGTCGTCCTTTCGAAATGTGAATTGACCTTGAAACGGTTCTTTTCTAAGTCTCGGACTTTCATTTATCTCGTACGATTTTCGGATCTCCTTTAGCACGTATCTGTCATTCGGTATGATCGTGAGTTCAT
>DNDT01000274.1 GCA_003487525.1 Flavobacteriales bacterium | reverse complement strand
GAAGATACTTGAACGGGAATCGGGCATGGAATTGGGCTGGTACTTCAACTACTTTATCAATACGAGCAAAACCATGGACTATGCCATAGTGGACAGCAAAAAATCAGGCAAACAGACCATTATTAACCTAAAAAACAACGGGGACTTTCCAATGCCCGTTGATTTGACCCTGACCAAGAAAGACGGACATGTGCTTCGTTTTCACATCCCAATAGAAATGACCATGGGAAGCAAAATACATGCAGACAACAAGGAAGTGGTCAATTGCACACCCTGGCCATGGACTTCCCCATCGTATCAGTTAAAAATTGATCTGGCAAGAAAAGATATCGAGATCATCGAAATTGATCCGGAAAAAAGAACCATGGATATCAACCGTGAAAACAATGTATATCCCGGAAAACACTAATCCTTTTTGTGCAAATGCACGTCCATCTGAGGAAATGGAATGCTGATTTTATTGGCATTTAACGCGGCATAGACTTTTTCCCTGGCGTCAAAATGAACATCCCAGTAATCCTCGGTGGCAACCCATACCCTCATTGCCAGGTTAACGGAGCTGTCTCCAAGTTCTGCCAATTTTACAAATACAGGAGGATCCTTCAGTACGCGTTCATCGGCCGAGATGGCCTCATGAATGACTTTCTTGGCCTTGTCCACATCATCGCCGTAACTTATTCCAAATGTAATGTCCAGGCGCCTGGTTGGTTCGGCAGTGTAATTTACCATTGACCCGGTAGAAAGTCCTCCATTGGGAATGATCACCCTTCGGTTGTCAACAGTGTTGAGTATGGTATTAAAAATCTGAATTTCCTTGACTTTTCCTTTAAATCCTTGTGTTTCAATAAAATCACCTACTTTGAAGGGCTTAAGAATCAATATCATAACACCTCCGGCAAAATTCTGAAGGGTTCCCGAGAGAGCCAGGCCAATTGCCAGGCCGGCGGCACCAAGTATGGCAACAAATGAAGTCATTTCAATGCCCAGCATGCTCATGACGGTAATGACAAGAAGGACCTTGAACAAGCTTGAAATCAACGAGCGCAGAAAGGGTTGCAGGGTAGGATCGATGCTGCGCTTGTCCATCGTTCTCTTGATAGCGCGATTCAGAATTTTAATGACCCACAAACCAATCAGTAATACGACAAGAGCTGAAATGAATTTCAATCCGTATTCGACCGTAAATGCCACCAGGACATCGCTGTACTGCATGATTTTTTCTTTCATATTTTTTCAGTTATCCGCCGATGGTTAAGGCAACATTTAACATGGCACCGTAGGCAACGGAATTCACTTTAGGTATATATACATAGCCCCGTGCGTAAATAAACAGGGTTGCATCAGAGTTTCGCTTTAGAATGTACCCTCCTCCCGCATTCATGGTCAGTCCGGAATCAAAAACATTGTGATCGTGGGTTGGAATTCCCGAAATTCCGATGACAACCGCGTCGTACTTGATTTGAGTCTCCCGATAGGTAAATGCGGAACCCAGACAGACAAAAGGTGCGTTGTTGGTCGTGGACAGCGGGTATAACACACTTGTACCAATGTTAAAATACCGGTTTTGAAATGTGTGATCCGTATAACCCGAGGGGATGCTGTCGTTCCCGTAATAGACTTCCGCGCTTAATTGAAGAATGTAATTTCGGACATCAAAAGAACCGATAAATCCAAACCCACCGTCCACGCTTTTAATCTCCTCGTTGCTTATGGGTATCATTGCACCTACGGTCATACCGACACTTTTATTTCCCTTTTCCCGATTCAGCTTTTTCGATTCGGCACTGTAAACGCGAGAAACATCCCCGGAAAGTGAAAATTTCTTGTCCGAGCCAATGTGTGCTGCGATCTCATCCATGATGGCCGGAATATCATTGCGCTCATTGGTACTGCGAATATCAGACCATATAATCATGCTGCTGGACGTCGCATACAGCGTGACCGAAATGTGGTAATTATCCTTGAGGCGCACAATTTTACCGATCAGGTAATAAGACGTGCTCAGCAACTCGGCACTTTCTTTCACTTCGTTGACGGACTCTTCAAACAAGGAAGTATCTCTTTTTTGTGCGATAATGGCCTCAAAAACTTCGTAATGATTGATCAGGTCTACCAGTATGTAGGTAGTTGACCGTCCAAGCTGCTGGCTGCAATCTTCGCATGAAAAAAACGGTACGTATATTTTTTCGGCTGCCTGAGAATAAAGCCCCGACAGAAGTAAAATCAAAAATAAGATGCTCCTCATTTGACTAAGTTAAAACAATATCGATTTTAAAAAAACTACTCTTCTTCCAGTTTAAGATTTGGAACTTTAATCCTCATCGAAGTGTCCAATTCCGTAAGTAATTCAGCGTAGATACCATCGGACAGGCCAAGCTTGACTTCCTTTTTCTTAAAAGTTTGATTGCCCTCTTCTATTTCGACAAATACGGTATCTCCGCTGAAACTGAGCAAACTTTCCTTAATGGCGAGCACACTGTCTCTCCTGTCAAGCACAATTTCGGCATTGGCACTGTATCCGGCCCGCACGAAATTTCCCTCCTTTAGATCGAGTGCTGCACGTATCTCAAACTGTATCGCCCCATTGTCCTCGACTCCCTTGGGTGAGATAAACTCGAGTTTGGCGTTGTATGTTTCGTCCTGGATAGCCCCGATTCTGAGCAATATTTCCATGCCAACCTTTATCTTGCCAATTTCCGATTCGTCGACCTTGCCCTGAAAAATCATGTCGCTTAAGTCAGCGACAATTGCGATTGTTGTACCGTCGTTAAAGTTATTTGCTTCAATCACGCTGTTGCCTTCTTCTACCTGTACGTCTAAAATAATGCCTGCTTTTGTCGCCCGAATCATGGTGTTTGAAGACGCCCCGACCTTGACACTCATCCCTTCCTTGACGATCAGTAAATTATCTTTGGCCGCTTCCAGTTCCTGTTTGGCACTTTTATACGCCAGTTCACTTTCCTGGAATACCGCAATGGCTATAACCTCGTTTTCATAGAGATCCTTGTTCCTCTTGTAATTTAACTGTTCGTTCTCAAAACTGATTTCAGCCCGGCTCAACCTGTTTTCGGCATTGTTTAAACTGATCATGTCCGGAATCACCTTTACCTTGGCAATCAGATCGCCCACTTTTACCCTGTCCCCTTCTTCGACGTATATCTTGTCAATTATCCCCGAGACCTGGGGTTTGATTTCAATTTCCTGTCTTGGAACGACGCTACCCGTAGCAACTGTCTGTTTTACAATGTTCTGGTAAGATATCTTGGTTGTCTCATAGACAACATCAGGTTCGAGATTTTTCTGGTACAGGTAGTAAAATGTATAAACCAGGAGGGCTAAAAATCCTGTAAACAAGGTGTATTTGAGTATTCTCTTAATCACGGTTTTCAAATCTAATCATATTACTCACTCCGAAGGGCATCGACGGGATTGATTCGAACGGCCCTGTTCGCGGGCATCAATCCGGCCAATACACCGGAGATTATTAAAATTATTATGGCGGTGACGGCTGTTCCGAAATTCACTTCGGGATTGGTAAAAGAATCATCCTCAATGTAACCTCCCAGTAGTTCAAGCAACCAGACCCCTGTAGTCAATCCAGCGCAGCCGGCAATTGCAGTCAGCAAGATCGATTCCAACATAATCTGATAAATGATGGACCACGGTGTGGCGCCCACCGATCTGCGAATTCCGATTTCCTTGGTTCGTTCCCTGATTACGATCAACATAATGTTGCTGATCCCGATGATTCCCGCGAAAAGCGTCAGTATCCCGACAAACCACGATAAAAATTGGATCCCTATGAATACGGTGTTTACCTTGTCGAATTCCTCGGCCAGGTTAAACCCTCCGATTCCCCTGGTATCATCGGGATGCACGCTGTGCCGTTCTTTAAGGAGTTTTTTGGCCTTATCCTCGACGATGGAAGCAGGCACATCCGGATATGCCGTTAGCACATACCAGAATACCAAGTCGCCTAAGTTATAGGCCGATTGAAACGTGGAAAAAGGGATGTAAATGGACTGGTTCTCGTCGTCTGCCTGATCGCCATATCTGCTCGATTCAAACAATCCGATAATTCTGAAATGTACACCCTGAACCTCTATATACTGGCCCAAAATCTCCTCACCCGGATTGAACAAAACTTCGCGCACGCGTTTCCCGATCAAACAGACTTTCCTCTTTTGCTCTATGTCAAGATCGTTTATAAACCTGCCGCTTGGAATTTTTAACAGTTTCACGTATTGAGCGTCAGGGGTGTATCCGTTGATTTCGAACGCGCCGATTTTATCACCGCGTTTCACATTGTTGGCTCCCCTCCAACCGCCGAGTTGAAGTCCGGGAGAAATGTATTCTATTTCGGGAATATTGTCTTTTAAGGCCTTGGTATCGGCATTGTTGAAGTTAAAGTAACGACCTTCCTTAAACCCTTTGTAAGCCAGTGATGTTGGCTGAGACCACATGAACAGGGAATTGGCCGCCATGCCGCCAAACTGCCTTCTAACCCCATTCTCAAGGCCTTTTCCAGCTCCCAGCATGATAACCAGCATAAGAATTCCCCACCCGACACCGAATGCCGTGAGAAATGTTCTCAGTTTGTTCTTGCTGAGCACATCGAAAACTTCCTTTAGTTTTTCAAATTCCATTATTCGTCTTTCAGCGCCTCAATCGGTTTGATAGCCGCCGCTCTCATGGCCGGAATGTATCCCGCTATTGCCCCGCTAATGATTAAAATGACCGTCGCCAAAATTGCCAGACCCAGATCTACTTCGGGATTATAGAAAATTCCCGGATCGGTAATCATGCTCGAAACGTATTCAAGTAAAAAAATCCCCGCAAACAAACCCAGATAACCCGCTATTGCCGTTATCACAACCGACTCCTGCATGATCAGTTGGATGATGGAGAGCGGGGTGGCTCCAAGGGCCTTGCGAATGCCTATTTCCCTGGTACGCTCCTTCACCGTGATCATCATGATATTGCCAATTCCGACAATTCCCGCTATGATGGTCATAATACCAATGACCCATACAAACATGGTAATGGCATTGAGCACACTCATTATCTTTTCGTAATTCTCCGAATGGTTGTTAACGTATATGGCCTCATCGTCACTTGGATCAAAGGTGTGTCTTGATGCTAAAATCGACTTCGCCTGATCGGCAATCTGCTTGGATTCTTCGACCGTGGCATTTCCGGTGGTAAACATGATCTGGTGCAGGTAATCCGCTCCGTTAAAAGCCCTTTGAGCGGTAGAGACAGGGATGTACATAATCTCTTCTTCCCGCTCGCCCCCTTCATCCTTGAAAATCCCGACGATTTTAAAATTCATCCCCTGGGTATTCACGTACTTGCCCATGGGATCTTCTTTTCCGAACAACTGAGTCTGTATTTTTTGACCTATTACGGCTACCTTCCTGTAATCCGAAACATCCAGGTCATTGATGTACCTGCCTTGCAACACAATCGTGTTTTCAAGCTTCTGATGGTCCGGATGAACGGCCCTCAATCGAAACGTACTGCTGTTTTCTCCGTAAGAAATTCGTTGATTCCATCTGTTGAACCTTCCTGTGATAAACTCAACACCCGGAAGATTTCTCTGCAGGTATTCGAGGTCGGCATTTCTGAATCTGATCCTCTTCCCGGGTTTAATTCCCTTGTAAGGCATCGACGTACTCCCTCCCCAAATCCAGATGCTGTTTATGGCATCGTCCTTGAAGTCAAGTTCAAATCCATTTTTCAGTCCCTGACCAGAACCAAGTAAAATGATGAGCATGAAAATTCCCCACGCAACCGAAAAACCGGTTAAAGCGGTGCGCAACTTGTTCTTGCTAACCGTATCGTAAATCTCCTGCCAACGATCAAACTTAATCATGGGTATCAGGTTATTATTTCTCCATCCTTCAGGTTGACAATCCGATGCGTGCCCTCCGCAATTTCTTTTTCATGGGTCACTATGATGATGGTCATCCCCTGTTTATTTACTTCCTTTAAAAGTGATAGCACCTCGCCCGAAGTAGTGCTGTCCAGTGCACCGGTCGGTTCGTCGGCCAAAATAAGCTTTGGTTCAGAAACCAGTGCCCGGGCAATGGCGACGCGCTG
>DNDT01000214.1 GCA_003487525.1 Flavobacteriales bacterium | reverse complement strand
TCCGATATGGTCGTATTCGACAGGTAGAATGAGCGTTCCCATATTGTTGTACAAACCAAATTTTTCGTCGATTCTGACCCTTGCCAATCCATCGGTAAAATTTTCGAGCCAATCATATTCGATCGGAACAACCGTCCGACCTTTAAGATCGATGATTCCCCTCTTTCCGTCCAATTCGACATAGGCAAATCCATGTTCAAAATCACCTGCAAAATCATATGGCGTTTCTATGACGGATCTGCCTTTCAGGTCTATATATGAGTACTTGTCACCTCTTTTCACGGAAGAAAGTCCCTGACTAAATTCATTCATTTCGTCATAAACCAGCGGAATTTCAACCAGGTTGGCCTTATTGATCAATCCGTACTTATCATTTTTCGAAACGATGGCAAATCCATTGTGAAACATCTCGGCTTCGTGGTATACAAGCGGGATAACCAATCGACCAGCCTTATTGATAAATCCGACTTTGAAATCCTTACCCACCATGGCCAGTCCTTCCTGAAAATTCTCTACCCAGTCGTACACCGGACTTATCATTTGCATTCCCTTGTCGTTGATAAATCCCCAAAAATCACCTTCCTTAAACGGTAAGTAGCGCATCCCGGACAATTCATAATCAACCATTACCTCATCGGTGAATGGATAATCCGGAAAATCAATCTGGAACTCGACAATGCGTTCTTTGGAATCCTCTCTGTTATAGAGTTTATAGAGTGTCCGCCATGCCTGACTGACATTTTTGTTACCGGGATAATTTTTGATAAAAGCATAGTAGTTCTCCACACTGATTTCGGTAATAAACAATGAATAGATCGAATCCATTGCCTGAGATACGTATGGATTGTCACCATAAGACCTGATAAAGCTCTCGTATTCCGAAAGGCTGGCTCCCTTTGTTTTTTGCTGGTACAGGCGAATCTCATATAAATCTTTGGCCCTGGAGTAGAACGATGAATTGGGGTATTCACTCATAAATCCGAAATAGGACTCAAAATCATCTTCCAATGAGGCGTGATGAAATGCCAGGCTGTCCCTTAATTCGATTGCCTGAGGATGACGCACCGAAAAATTATAGTGTGCGATAAAATGATTCAGTGATTCCAGCTTCATGGTATCTTTTGCCGCTAGAAACGCCAACTCGGCAACATGATTTTTTTGTTTCAAAATACTCGTTTCATTCACACCCAGGGTATTCAGAAACAGCAAGTCCTTTTCAGATTCACCCGGTATGCCCGACTCTGCCTGTAAGATGTATTTCCGGGAGGAGTCAAGTTGGAAAAAGGGATTTTTATTGTTCGAATAAATCAGGCTTAATCCATACGAGGCACCGGTAATTTCCGACTTCAGGGCTTTTTCGAACAAGGCTTTGGCCTCAAAGTAGTTATATACGTTTAATGCCTCAAAGGCCTTCTCCAATTTCCCCGCCTTGACAAGCGGAGATTGAACAAGAAAAGCGACGATTAAAAATCCTTGTATAATACTCCCTTTCCGAAACATGGACTGCAAAAGTACAAAGTGTTGGCAATCTATGTCCCCGGATTACAAATCAGTTTACCTGCTGCTTGTAAAAGTTAACCTGAATCAGGTCTTCCATAAAAATACGCTGTCCATCGTAAAACGGAATAACCCATGCATCATCCTGACCGGCTTTTCTGAATTTCTGACGCATTTCATCGGCTGCTTTTAAGGTCGTGTGTGTTCCACCCATGGTAAAGCGGGTTATGCCATCGGGATAATCAACAATTTCAGCTTCGCCAAATTGACTCAGGTAAGGATACTTAAAATTTTGAGGAAAACGATATGCCCCAATTTGCACTTTGTATTCAAGTTCATCCGCGCAATATTCTCCGATGGCCGCAAGTAATTTATTGTAGTTTTTCTCCTTGTTCAGATCCTTCCCGATAAATGCGGAAAGGTCAACCATTTCATCACATGGAGATCCGGGAACAGGAACAACTTTCTTCTCTTTGGCTTTTTCTTTTTCCTTAACGGGAAGTGTCGCTGCGATCAGGGTTTGTGTTTTGGCTGTTTCGAGCGGTTTGTTTTCCTGAACCTCATTTTCAGCAACAAACTCTTCGGAATACAGGTAAATGTTATTGGAAACTTCGATGTATTCTTTCAAGGTCTCGAGATCAATTTCGTCAACGTGCTCTTCGAAATCGGTAACCGTGACCTTGATCTTGTATTTAGAACCCGGTAAAAGGGCAATCCTGTAATTTCCACTCGCCGTATTTGAATAAAACGTGCCGGCTGTTCTGTCATTCGTTTCATCCAGAACGGTAATTTCCGAACCGGTTGGCTCATCATTCGCAAAGACAACCCCAACCAACAATGCGGCAACAGGTGCCATGTTTATTCTACCCGGATCCGGTGTGACCGCATAGATATCCTGAAGCCCCTGACTGCCTTTTCCGTGCGCAGTCGAGTAGTAACCATGTTTTCCATCCGCCGTGGCTGTGTAGAACAAGTCATCTTCGGTCGTGTTGACCGGAGCTCCCATGTTCACGGGCTCAGACCATACTCCGTCTTCATACACGCTGTAAAAAACATCATAGCCCCCAATGCTGTTATGTCCTTTTGAGCTGAAGTAAAGCGTTTTTCTGTCCAGGTGAAGAAAGGGTGAATCATCGTCCAGAGGAGTGTTAATTGTTGGCCCAAGGTTAGAGATGTTGCCCCAGGATCCGTTTTCGAGTTTTTCGGCCCTGTATATGTCCCTGCCTCCGAAACCACCGGGTTTGTCGCTGGAAAAATAAATGATCTGCCCGTCACTCGAAATGGTAACGCTGCCTTCCCAATACTTGGTATTTACTTCTCCCTCCAATGACTTGGGTTCCCCCCACTCCGATCCATCCAGCTTGCTGTAATAAATATCGCCCCCGGTCTCTTTTTCGTATCGATACAAAAACAGGGATTGTCCGTCAACTGTCAGCGCAATACAGGCTTCATCCCTGTTGGTGTTGATCGCTCCGATGCTTTTGGGCTCCAGCCAGACGTCCTCGTCGTACATCCAGTCATCCGGAGATTTGAACGAAACAAAAATATCTTCAAAGTAATTTCCGTCTTCATCGGGTTCGTTGTAGTCATTTAACTTTCCTCCGACACTTTTTTCCCCTTTGTATGTAAAAATCAGTTGAGACTCGTCCGGGCTTACCAAAGGAACATATTCATCATCTTTTGTGTTTATGACCGACCCCATGTTTCTGACACTCACTGTTTCATTCGTGTCCATCACCAGTTCGAGCGCGTTTTTCGAATAAACAATAATTTGCCGTGCTTCTTCAATGGTTACGTCGTCGGACTCATCTTTGCCGATAAGTTCATTTAACGCATCAATCGCTTTTTGAAATTCATTTTTCTTGTAGTACGCCCGACCCAGGTAGAGG
>DNDT01000314.1 GCA_003487525.1 Flavobacteriales bacterium | reverse complement strand
TGATAATGGTTTGAAACCAAATCCGACTTTCTGGAACTCTAATAAAGAGGGTTTCTCTAAGTTTAGAGTTTGATTATCGTAGGAAGAGTATTTGGTTTAAACTTTTAATTACTGATTGATCGAAAATTCTATTACTAATCCATGAGGGAATGCCCGATGTTAGGAGAACATCAGTTAGGTTTTATATGTGTTGTATCGATCGTTTTTAAAAGGTTTGGTGTTATTAGCAAAGAAATAATTGATAATCCGACCAACCAACCTGCACTAAAACCAGTCGTGCTGAATAGCTTTGCTCCAATGGTGGCAAGCCCAAGTTGCAATAATGCCCCAAGCCAAATAATGGGAGCAGCTTTGTTGGATGTTTCATTTATACGCATCTTTGCAACGAAGTGCACAAGTAAGGTGTGTGGGAAAACTGTCAAAGCCATTATTTTTAATATTTGCTGGGCTTGTAATACATATCCTTCACCAAAAACTGACAAAATAGGTTCTGCAAGAAAAAATATGATAATGTTGGCTACTAAACCGATTGCAAATGATAATAATAGGGAGAACCGTATCCCAGGTTGATCAGAAACCGGGTTCTTAGCTGCTGAAGCATAGAGCGTTATGGATAGAGAGGTTGGTACAAATAGGATGAACGATGTAATCATCCATGCAATATAAAAACTTGCTGTCACTGAGAGTGAAAGAAGGATGGTGACTAAAATTGGGAGTATCATGCCAGGTGCTTGCGTAGCAAGGTTAAGTGCGTGGTGACCGATGGTCAAACCTCCTAACTTCTGGTAAAGGGAAAAATCAGGAATCAAATCCGAAAATTTTAGCCCCTTTGATAGGGAGTATATTAAGGATATCGCCAATGAGAGAAGAGCAGCTGTCGTCCAAGTCCCGTAAAGAATCATCCCTGAACGGGAGGATATCCACACAGCCGCAATTATAAGTGTCGCCAGCTTAGCAAACGAAAATATAAGATTACGCCAAAGCTGAAGTTCGCCTTTTTCTAATCCTATTGTTGAATAATCCAATATCAAGCCGGTAGATATTGATATAACACCAATGCTATATAACACAAAGTTAAAAAATGAACTTGAAATAGGCGCTAATTCTGCCGATAATTTAGGTGCTAATAAACTGAAAATAATTGCCGGAATTCCAGATGTAAACACTGCTGCGAAAAGAGCTGTGGAAATTAGTATTGAGACTTTGTAAGTTTTTCTTGATAATTGACCAACCAACATTGAGGTCAACCCAAATACACCAATTTCCCCGAGAAGTAGCATTGATGAAATAGCGGCAGATGCAAGGCCAACTGATTCTTGTGAATAGAAACGCGCTGCGATAACCCAATAAACAAAGCCTAATCCGGAAGATAACGCCATGGAAACTATCAGGGATGCTGCATCAAACAACATACGTAAATGGTGTTTGAATAATGCCGTGATAGGTTTTATGGACACTTTGAATTTTCTTTGGGAATCCATGAGNNGAAATTCTCTGATCCATTCATTATCAGATTGAACTAATATATTTTCCCAAGTTTCTACTTCATGTCCATTGATGTGGATTGAGATTTCATAAATCATATTTATTTGTTCATAGTTATGTAGTCCGATATTTATTACTGTCATTTCTTCTGTTTCTGGAATTATCCAAAATTCAGTGAAGGGTACAGATGTCTGGTTTTTTTCTGCTAAAATTGCTAGATATATCCCCCCTGATAGTGTTAATATGGAAAATATTAACAACAGGGCTTCAGAAAATCCGAGTTTTCGAGTGGCGTAATTTGGTGAAAAAGAAGTGTTGTGAATTCGTTGGATAAATGCTGCTAAACTTCCACCCAAGATAATCGAAGCCAGAAAAACAGTCCAAGATGTTGCTGTTAGAAATGCGCCTGACCCATATAAGCCTATTCCGCCAACCGCTGTAATCGCCAGGCTGATGCCAATCCCAAGTGCGATTATTGCTGGTGTTCCAAGAGAGCCTTCTTTGAATATTGCCTGAGAAATAGCATACCCTGGGGCGAACAATACAAAAATAGCGCCAGTGAGCATAAGGATGATACCGTCCTCAATGCCCAGTAATCTTAAAATCACAACAGTGATTGTAAGAGCCAACAGGAGAATTAAATCTAGATATCTGTGTGTCATTTTGTGATCAACTCGCGAATATCGTAAAATACTACAACCCCGTTATCGTAAATCCTGTTAACCTTAGGGATGAAGTCATATTTTGTTACAAAACGAAGTGGAACTGCTTCATTTGTATAAGTAACTTCTTCCCAAGACCCATAGTAAAAGCCAAGCTTAGGTGATGCCTTTGTCATACGTGTATCAACTGCAAGGTATTCCAAATCATATTCATTTATAAGGTCATAGTGGTACTCTGTAAAAGTTTCGTTAATAAATAAATCTCCCATACCCATTACAGTGGCTTGTAAGCCGTAACTGCCTAGCATATGGTGCATCATGAAATCGGATGCCATGACACTATTATGCTCAATATGATTGCGAGTCCAAGCAGATGCAGTAAGACCATAGATATCAACAGAACGTTCAGCGCCTCCGACTATATATTCACCAGTGNNTAAATACTAAAAATAGGGTTGTTGACCCAATTACCATTGATATTGCAAGAGAGTCGCCACGAAGCTTTCGAAGGGTTTGCAACATTCCAAACGGAACCCCAATGAGCAGTAGAATTATCGAGCCGTAGGCCATTATCAATTCAAAAGGAGGTAGGGCTGGCGGGGGAGCTACAGTCCTTTCAATAGATGCAGATGCTCCAAAGTGAATGATTTCATTAATAATTGATCCAATCTGCCCTCCCAAATAGACCAATGTAAGGGATGCGAAATATGTAATCCAGATGAAGACGTAAACAATGTTCAATACAGCCAACCAGCCAAGCTCGGTCTTTTCAAACTCAGCACTTTCATTCTGCCGCGCAAGGATCCATAGCAATGCTACACGACGTGAAAACCTCTTTGATAC
>DNDT01000039.1 GCA_003487525.1 Flavobacteriales bacterium | reverse complement strand
ACGTAATCACAGGTGTGACACATATTGTTACAGGATCGACCATTTCAATTTATATTACGGTAAGTACCGGTATTTGTATTCCTCCGATCCCGGCACCAACGTGGTCAAACATGTATCCACTGTCGCTTTCCGCGATACAGTTGGGGAACTATACGGTACAGTCTTATTACAACAGCATCCTTTTCGGATCGACCAGACCACTGACAGTGGAATTTTGCTGCCCTTCGTATGCGAACGCCGGTAATGACACCGCCCTGTGCGATGTAAGCAGTTTTCAATTGAACGCCAATTCGCCCATCGTAGGTGGTTCGGCCAGCTGGACGGTTGTCACAGGCGGAGGAAACCTGAGCAGTTCCACACAGCCAAATGCCACGCTCAGCAACTTGTCTTACGGTTCCAACGTTCTTGTCTGGACAATGATCGACACCTCTTGCACAACAAACGACACCATTGAGATCATTAATTCCGAAATGCCGTCTGCTGCAGTTGTTGAGGCCGACAAGCACTCTTGTTACGACACCATCTCCTTGCATGCCACCGCTCCGGCTGTCGGTAACGGAAAATGGAAGGCACTGACTTCGGGTTCATTCGTGACGTTTTCTTCACAACCAAGCTGTCGGGCTACGTTTTTGTTATACAATACCTATGATTTCAGCTGGACCGTTACCAGCGGTAGTTGCCCTGTAAGCAGGGATACACTCAGGGTCAGTTATGAGAACCTGGATTCTGCCACTGTCATTACCGATTCGAACTATGTACTGACCTCTTCACCTGCCCCTCAGTATCAGTGGTACCTGGATGGAAACCCGATACCGGGAGCCACCGGAATGACACACACGGCCGTAGCCAATGGCACGTACAAGGTGTACGCTTCCGTTGCAGGTTGCGACGGATTCTATTCAAATGAGATTGTCATAGCCACCCTGGGTATACAGAACCGGGATGCAGGCTTCAATATTTCCATTGCGCCCAATCCAACCACCGGTATGGTTTGGCTTTCCGGTTTGAATGCACCCTCAGTAATCAGTGTCTTTGACCTTAGCGGCAAAACCATAATGGAAAACAAGACCGAAAACGAAACCCTCGAATTGGATTTATCGGATGTAAAATCGGGCATCTACCTGATGCAGGTTAAGAACGATTCCGGAGTTTCCAGGAAGAAAATCGTAAAACAATAGACTTACGCGTCTTAAAAAAGGAGAGCTCTTCGGGGCTCTTTTTTTTTGTGAAAATTTTCGATAAAAAAGGTGTGAATCGGCTCAAGAACCAGGTAACCTGCCCTTGCTTGAGGGACTGCTCATAGGCGAAAGGTTGACCATTATACCTGTTGTGACAACTGCCGTCAGACTCCGCCGTGCGGTAACCATTCTTTTCTTAGCCGGGATCACCGGTTAATCCGCCTTGTTCACAAACTCATTTTCAAGGCCGGGCGGGCCAGGTTAGGGCATATTTTAAAGATCAATGAGACGTTTGGACGTACTGAATAATGGCCGTTTAGGGATGTCTACCCAACCTTTTAAAGCCCTCATCTCGTTATTAAGGCATAAATGAAACTTAATTCCAACACGATGAAAAAAATTACACTCATTTTAACATTTCTTGCGCTGACGTGCATTCAGTCTGCCGGCGCTCAGCAACTTCTTACAATAGACGGAACACTGTCAAATACAAACGGCCAAGTAATAAATGTGTTCATTGGCATAAATCTAAATTCTACCACACCAACCGTTCTATACACAAGCACGGACACCAACGGATACTACTGGGATACTCTAAGTGTTTCATCTTCTGCAGGAAGTGTGGTGGTGACTTTTATCGACTGTCATAGCGATACAATTTCCGGCAAGGAAATTTACGTACCGTCAAGACTTAATGTCACGATGAACTTTGATTACTGCCCGGTAATACCCAGCTGTATGGCATATTTCGCTAAAAACCAGGCATATGACTCACTTAGGAATCCTATCCCGGGCATGGTTCAGATCAAGGATCTGTCCATTGGAAATAATTTGAGCTACTATTGGACATTTGGTGATGGCAGTAGTTCAACCAGCAAAAATCCGGTACATACCTATTCAGGTAATGGCCCATACGTATTATGCCTGGGTATCACGGATGGTATAAACTGTTCAGATTCTTACTGCGACACAGTAACGGTTGACACCAATGGGAACGTAAAAAGTCTGGGATTCACCATTTTCGTTGGAGAAACGGTTCCCGTATGGACCGGTTTGCAAAAGCGTGAAATAAATGAATCCACTGTTTTTGTATATCCAAATCCGGTTCGCAACGGAACCATTTCTGTGAAATTTACGTCCTTGTTAAAAGATGAGGTTGATATAATGGTGATTAATTCTTTGGGAAAACAAATTATAACGAAATCGATCGTAACGAATGTCGGGGAAAACACGGTTTTACTGGATGTTGAAAATTTACTTGATGGAATCTATTTCATCCTGGTCAATGATGGTGAAAACCGGATGACGTCGAAATTCTTCAAAGGCGGGAATTAAACGTATGAATTTGTAGTAACAGGGGAAGCTCCAGGCTTCCCCTTTCTATGCTTATGGAGATTGAGTATGCATTGATAGAAAAGTGCATGAAAGATAATAGGGAAGCTCAGGAAAAGCTCTATTACATTTTGTATGCGCCTTTGATTAGAGTTGGTATGAGGTATTATGTCAATGAAAACGATTCCATAGCTGCCATGCACAACGCCTATCTGAAAATTCTGGATAAACTGCATTTATTTCGTTACAACAAATCGTTTATGAATTGGGCCAAACGAATCATGATAAACACCATATTGGATGAATTCAGAAAGAAAAAATTGTCCAATGGATATCAAAAAGAATTGACCTTAAATACCTACCCCGCAGAAGATGCAGAATTAATGAATGATGTTGAAAAAACCATAGAAAAACAGCATGTGATGGAATTGCTGAGCATTCTTCCGGAAGCAACTCGGGTGGTGTTTAATCTATATGTTTTTGAAGGGTATACACACAAAGACATCGGTAAGTCGTTGAAAATATCCGAAAACACCTCAAAGTGGCACCTTTCAAATGGAAGAATTAAGTTAAAGGCATTTCTTGAAGCAAACAATTACTTCGATCAATCATTGTTAAAAATTAAGATAAGTTGATGTCCGAAAACAAAGGCATAAAAGAATTTTTAGAGAGGGAATTGAAACCAAATCCCCTTGGTGAGGACAAAAAGAGTTGGGCTGAGCTGAAGGTGAGATTGGATCAACGCAGTAGAAAAAAAACA
>DNDT01000395.1 GCA_003487525.1 Flavobacteriales bacterium | reverse complement strand
GTCGCCATTCTGACGTTTGATCAGAATAAATTTGAGCACACCTATAATAAACTAACCGCCGAAGCGTCATTTAGAGAGATCTTTCTTGAAGTTTTTGTTCCGCTGTTGCATAAATTGGGGTTGGAGTGGCAATCACAAAGCATTAATCCGGCTCACGAACACTTTATATCGAACTTAATAAAGCAGAAGCTGTTAATTAATATTGAAAAGGTTCATAATTCCGGTATACGTGAATCGGACAAGACGTATGTATTGTTTCTTCCAGAAAACGAAATTCACGAATTTGGACTACTGTACTTGCATTACGAACTATTGCTTAAAGGAAATTATTCCGTCTTTCTTGGCGCCAGCGTTCCAATGTCAAGTTTGAAATCGGTGCGTGAGAATTTTAAACACGTTCACTACATAAGCTACTTTACTGTCAAGCCGGCCAAGGAGGATGTGGCGTCATATCTGCATGCGTTTAGTGATGAATTGCTAGCCAAAGAAGGAGACGCCTTTTGGTTAACCGGGCGAAATACGCAGGGAGCACCTCCAATCAAAACACCGGGAAAAGTCAAGATATTCAGCGACCTGAGGGCACTCTTAAAAGAAATTTAAGCAGATCTCTTGCATTTTGTTTAATAAAAATGTACATTTGTTAAACAAAATGAAAACAATCAACATAATAGGAGCCGGATTTTCGTCACTGTCAGCAGCGTGCTATTTGGCAAAAGCGGGCTATGAAGTAGGTGTTTACGAAAAAAACAATAGCCTGGGAGGCCGGGCCAGAGTTCTGGAAATAGACGGGTTTAAATTCGATATGGGACCAAGCTGGTATTGGATGCCCGATGTGTTTGAACGATTTTTCAGCGATTTTGGCAAACGCGTTTCTGACTACTACGAACTAAAGCGAATTTCACCGTCGTATCGGGTTTACTACGATGACGCATCTTATATAGATGTCCCCTCAACGCTTGCTGAATTACACCAGTTATTTGAGAAAGAGGAACCGGGAAGCTCAAGAAAGCTTGACCAATTTCTTAAGCAAGCGGAATACAATTACAATGTAGCGGTCAAAGACCTGGTGTACAAGCCGGGGTTATCTCCCATGGAGCTGATTACGCCAAAGACCATAGGCAAAATCAACCAGTTTTTTACCAGTATCAGTTTTGACGTCCGAAAGAGATTCAAAAACGAAAAGCTCATTAAGATTCTGGAATTTCCGGTACTGTTCCTCGGGGCCAAGGCCCAGGACACTCCGTCCTTCTATAGCTTTATGAACTATGCGGATCTTGTGTTGGGCACCTGGTATCCAATGGGAGGCATGCACAAGGTGGTGGAAGCCATGGTTGAGCTGGCAAAGGAACTGGGAGTGAAATTCAACACGAACGCATCCATTGAAAAAATAATTGTCGATGGAGGCCGGGCGACCGGAATGGTGGTGAATAAAGAGATCGTTTATTCGGATGTATTGCTCAGCGGTGCGGACTACCATCATACAGAGTCGCTGCTTGACCTGAAAGACAGAAATTACAGCGAGAAATTCTGGAGCAAAAAAACCTTTGCCCCATCTGCTCTGTTGTTTTATGTGGGATTTAAAAAGAAGTTAAAAAACGTTTCCCATCACATATTGTTTTTTGACCGCGACTTTGATCATCACTCGGCTGAGATTTACGACAAGCCCGCATGGCCTCTAAATCCGCTGTTTTACGCAAATTTTCCAACCGTGACAGACGATAGCCTCGCACCAAAAGATAAGGAGAGCGCCTTCTTTTTGATACCACTGGCATCTGGGCTGAAAGAAAACAAGGATCTGCACGCAAAGTATTTTGAGTTGATAATAAACAGACTTGAGCAACTTACGGGCCAGGCGGTAGAAAAACACATTCTATTCAAGGAATCCTACAGTATTTCAAATTTTAAAGAGGACTATAATTCATACAAAGGCAATGCATACGGCATGGCAAACACCTTGAAACAAACAGCTTTTTTAAGACCGAAAATTAAAAGCAAGAAAATCAGCAACCTTTATTTTACCGGTCAGTTGACCGTTCCGGGACCCGGTGTACCGCCGGCGCTGATATCCGGGAAAATTGCAGCTGAATTAATCGCGAAAGAACAACCTAACCTAAAAACACATGAAATCGATTTTTGATAGCGTTTCATTTACTTGCAGCAGCAAGGTTACCTCTGCTTACAGCACGTCATTTTCCCTGGCGGTCAAAATGCTTGCTCCTTCCGTTCGTCCGGCAATCCACAGTATATATGGCTTTGTTCGCTTTGCCGACGAAATCGTAGACACCTTTCACGAGTTTGACAAGGAGGCTTTGTTGACAAAATTTGAAAATGATTTTTATGAAGGTATGGATGCCGGAATCAGCCTCAATCCGATACTAAACTCGTTTATTCACACCGTAAAAGAGTACAATATTGAAACAGAACTAATCGACTCTTTTTTGGCGAGTATGAGAATGGACCTGAATAAAAAAGAATACAAAACCAAAGAAGAATACAACGAGTATATCTATGGTTCTGCAGATGTTGTTGGCCTGATGTGCCTAAAAGTCTTTGTAAACGGGGATCAGGAAAAATTTCTTGAACTTAAAGAAAGCGCCATGAGTCTTGGCTCGGCTTTTCAAAAGGTAAATT
>DNDT01000008.1 GCA_003487525.1 Flavobacteriales bacterium | reverse complement strand
GGTTTGATCATGTGCGTTGATGACAGGAATGTGGAAATGGCAGAGCTGTTAAAAGTCGTGAAAGCACCTGATTTTCCCACAGGTGGTATAATTTATGGTTATGAAGGGGTAAAGAGTGCCTTCGAAACCGGCAGGGGAAGAATTGTCCTGCGCGGTAAAACCATATTCGAAACAACTTCCAGCGGACGTGAAATGATCATTGCAACCGAGATACCATATTTGGTCAATAAGGCTGAAATGATAAAAAGAACAGCCGATCTGATCAATGAAAAGAAACTGGACGGTATTTCTGACATCAGGGACGAATCAGACAGAAACGGGATGCGGATCGTTTACGAGTTAAAAAGGGACGCTATTCCAAATGTGGTGTTGAATAACCTTTATAAATACACTGCCCTGCAGAGTTCGTTCAGCGTGAACAACATTGCGCTTGTCAATGGCAAACCCGAGATGCTGAATTTGAAGGACATGATGCTTCATTTCATCGACTTCAGGCACGAAGTGGTTATTCGCCGCACGAAATTTGATTTAAAAAAGGCAGAGGAGAGAGCACATGTACTGGAGGGATTGATTATCGCCATTAACAACCTTGATGCCGTAATTAAGTTAATCAGGGCTTCAAGAACTCCGGATGATGCGAGAAACGGCCTGATGAAGGATTTTGATCTTTCGGACATACAGGCTAAAGCAATACTTGAGTTACGACTTCAGAAACTTACTGGTCTTGAGATAGATAAACTTCGAGCTGAGCACGAAGAAGTAATGAAACTTATCGAGCGATTGAAAGAAATTCTTGAGAAGGAAGAACTCAGAATGCAGATCATCAAGGATGAATTAATTGAGATTAAAGATAAGTATGGCGATGAGCGCCGTTCGGTTATTGAATACGCATCCGAAGACTTTAGAATTGAAGACATGATTCCGGACGAAGAAGTGGTGATTACCATTTCTCACATGGGTTACATGAAGCGCACTCAATTATCCGAATACAGGAGACAGAGCAGGGGAGGAACGGGTTCCAGAGGTACATCGACCCGGGATGAAGATTTTCTGGAACACTTATTTGTGGCCACAACCCACAATTATCTGTTGATTTTTACCGAAAAAGGGAAATGTTTCTGGATGCGGGTTTTTGAAATACCCGAAGGACAGAAAAATTCGAAAGGACGGCCAATTCAGAATCTGGTTNNGAGTCGGACGATAAGGTAAAGGCTTACATTAATGTAAAAGACCTCAAGGACGAAGAATACGTGGCGAACAACTACATAATAATGGCCACCAAAAAGGGAATAATCAAGAAAACAACACTGGAGGCTTATTCGAGACCAAGAACAAACGGAATCAACGCAATTAACATCCGTGAAAACGATGAGTTGCTTGCAGTCAGACTGACAAGTGGCACGGATGAAATAATGATGGCACTAAAGTCAGGTCGTGCAATTCGCTTTAACGAATCCAAGGTGAGGCCAATGGGACGTACAGCTTCAGGCGTCAGAGGAATCACTCTGGGCGGTCCAAAGGATGAAGTAATCGGAATGATCAGTGTCAGTGATTTGGAATCCTCTGTACTGGTGGTTTCCGAACATGGTTACGGCAAGCGCTCTGCGATAGAAGATTACAGAATTACGAACCGGGGTGGAAAAGGAGTGAAGACCATTAACATCACGCCCAAGACAGGAAGTCTTATCTCCATCAGGAATGTGTTTGACACGGACGATTTGATGATTATCAACAAGTCCGGCATCCTGATACGGATGTCCATGAGTGACATACGGGTTATGGGAAGGGCAACACAGGGTGTCAGACTTATCAATCTGAAGGCCAATGACACCATTGCGGCAGTTGCAAAGGTCGAGCGCGATATTGACGCCGATCTGGATGAAAAAGAAAGGGGAGAAATCGATCCGGATACAGAAATAAACGATGTTAATTCCAAAACAGATATTGAACCTGAAAATGGCGAAGACAACGGAGATCAGTCAATGGATGACGAGTCAAATGAGGCTTGATTCCGGATTTGGAATGGCCTTGCGATGGATGACTTTTACATTGCTGTTTCTTCCTGGGCTTGTTTTTGCTCAAAAAGGCAAGGTACTTAGTGCGTACAGCTACGAGCAGGCTTTTTACGAGAGTCATGATTGCAGGGAATTAGCCAAGGCAATAGAAGCCATTGAAATGGCTCTTACACATGAACAAAGCTCGGTTTGGGCAAAAACCTGGTACTACCGCGGAAACATTTATTTTGATGTTTATATCAGTCAGGATGATGAATGTCACGGTCTTTCGATCGAAGCGCTTGACATCTCCTATGAATCGTACCTAAAGTCGATGGAATACGATGAAAAAGAAAGGTATGTCAAGGAAATTGAGCCCAAGATTTCAGTCATCGCAAATCTATACCTGCAGCGGGGTGCAAAGTACTTCAATGTGAAGAACTACGAAGCTGCACTCGCGGATTTTGAGAAAACAATTGAAGTTTCGCGTCATTTTGAAAAAACTGATTCAATTGCACTATACAACGCCGCGTTGTCGGCAGAAAAGTTGGGAAATGACAGCAAATCAGCCTTGTACTACGAGGGCTTGATTGACATCGGATACAATGATCCAAGGATTTATCATTTTCTTTCAGAAGCCAATTTAAGGATGGGAGATACCACAAAATCCTTTCAGGCGATCACCGCAGGGCGCAAAGTTTATCCCAACAATCCCGATTTAATCATTGATGAATTAAACTACTATCTCCAAAAGAATGAAACAGAAAAAGCATTGAAGAATCTCGATGATGCCATTTCTGAGATGCCTTCAAATGCGCAGTTACATTATGCCAGGGGTACGCTTCTGGATAAAATGGGAGATTTGGAAAGGGCAAAAACGGCATATGAAATATCCCTAAAACTTGACCCAGATCATTTTGGTGCCAATTACAACCTCGGCGCCTTGTATTTCAACAAAGGAGTGGAGCAGGTTGGTTTTGCCAATGACTTCGATGAAAGTCACAACAAGGAGTTCAAAGCGGCCGAACAAAAGGCCCTGGAATATTTTAAGGAATCTCTGCCGTATCTGGAAAAGGCCAATGAACTTGATCCCCATGACAGGGCAACCATGATTTCTCTAAAAAACCTGTATTCCAGACTGGGAGACAACCAGGGGTATAAGCGCATCAGTGAACTCCTCGATAACTGATATTCGACCATTTAACCATCTATTTTTGCGCCCGTGTAATTCTTACAGAATAGTTGGCCAAAATATTTGACCCCACAATGGCTTTAGATATCTTTGGGGCCGATAAAAAATAAAAATCAATCAGATATGACTATTAAAACGTTTTGTATGTCTTTGGTAACGCTGTTGTTCAGTGCTTTACTAATGGCTCAACCAACGCTCATTGAAAAAGTTGAGCTGACAGAAGGAAAGTTGCTAATACCTTATGAAAAGTATAAATTACCGAATGGGCTAACCATTATACTTCACGAAGACCATTCGGATCCCATTGTTCACGTGGACGTTACCTATCACGTCGGTTCTTCCAGAGAAACGCCCGGAAAATCAGGATTTGCACATTTTTTTGAGCACATGCTGTTCCAGAAGTCCGACCACGTAGCCGAAGATGAGTTTTTTAATATTCTACAGGAAGTAGGGGGTAGGGTGAACGGAAATACCGAATATGACAGGACAAAATATTTTGAGACTGTTCCGTCAAACTACCTTGAAACAGCCCTCTGGCTGGAAGCTGACAGAATGGGTTTCTTGCTCGATTCCGTGACAAAGACTTCATTTGAAAATCAGCGAAAAACGGTTACCAACGAGAAGGAACAAAATCAATTAAATCAACCTTACGGTACGGTTTGGGAAGTTAAGAACCAGAATATGTATCCTTCCGATCACCCTTATAGCTGGCCTATAATTGGATATTCCGACGATTTGGAGCGATCCACGGAAGTCGATCTCAGAAACTTCTTTCTGAGATGGTACGGGCCAAACAATTCAACATTGACCGTGGCCGGTGACATCGACAAGGCAAAGGCACTGGAGTGGATTGAGAAGTACTTTGGCGGCATCAATCCATGTCCGAATGTAAAGAACAGGATGATTCCAAGAGTCATATTGGCTGAAGACAAGTATTCGCAAATCGAAGACGAGATTTTCCTGCCATTGACCATGATGTCATTTCCGACTGTTCCATCCTTCCACAAAGATGAAGCAGCCATGGATATTTTATCCAGCATCATGGGAAGGGGCAATAACTCGATTTTCTATCAAAACTTCGTAAAAACCGAAAAGGCGATTGACGCCAGCTCGTTTAACGTAAAACAGGAATTATCAGGGGAGTTCAATATTCAGGTGGTATCCTTCCCACAGGAAACCCTCGAAGAAACAGAGAAACTAATTCGTTCGACCATTTCGGATTTCGAAACCAACGTATTGAACGGCAGTGATTTATCCGAAAGAATTAAAACTGCGAAAGCGGTGGAAATCTCCGAAACCTATGACGTATTGGGTTCAATACAATCAAAAGCGGAAGCGCTCAGTGAATGGGAATGGATGCTGGGAAGAACATACAATCTCCAGGATCGGATCGATGCCATTCAAAGTGTTACGAACGAGGATGTGATAAGGGTTTACAACAAGTACATCAAGAATAAAAAAGCAATGATTGTAACGGTTGTTCCTAGAACTCCGGTGCCCGGGGAGAAGGATTTTGTAA
>DNDT01000351.1 GCA_003487525.1 Flavobacteriales bacterium | reverse complement strand
GGCAAATTGCTGGCCATGAAGGTTGTACAAGAATGCATCACTCAAAATTACACCGAGATAGATTTTCTCCGGGGTGACGAATCATACAAATTGGAGTGGCAGCCAAACAAACGGACATACGTCAGAATCCGCATTTTTAACAACAATATCCAGGGACACATATCACGTTTTTGGCTACAAAAATTAAAACCACGAATAAAAAGAAATCCTGATTGAACCAACTACAACATCTTAGCCAGAATCAGCACCGGGATCGATCACTTGCAGAGCAACTTCTTCCATAGTACGGCTACGCATCCCTAAAGTATCACGTAACTCTGCATAGTGTTCCAATATGCTACGCAAGAAATTAAAATTTTCGTCGATATGTTTACTAAAATCCTCTGGATGCCACCATAGGTGAAATATCTGCCCCAATCGTGCAGCTTCTGACATTGAAGATGTAATTCTTCTCAATCTTAAATGTTCAAAACTGCTAATTTTTTTCGAGTAGGGTCGAAGATATCGACTGGAGGGCAGGTTAATTGGCCTATTTGCTTCCATGGGAATCGAATATGAATTTGAGCCAGAAATATTTATATAAGCATCTGCAACTCGCATTATCCGTCTGCTCCAGTGACGGTGCATCCGCCGCTTACTAGACTGACGAAACCAAAGATTTTCATTTCCGCGGTACGCCAATATTCCATTTGCTTTGCATACATCAAGATAGAGATCATTATATTGATTTCTGGGAAAAATTATACATTTTATCTCACGCCCATATTTCTTCGCCGCATGCAAAGCAGATCGAAGATCAGATTCAAAATCACCAGGTGTTTGGCCATCTTCCAAACAGCCGTAATGGGAAAAAGTGTGTGTTGCAAGTTCTTGATGAGGAGTATCAATAATCTGGCGAATCAAGGAAGGTGCAAAATGGAACAAGTCCTGTTCTTCATCAGCCCCAACTTCAACCCTAAGATTCTCATAAGGAGATAATGCAGAATTAGAATATGCTGGCAATTTGGATGGTAATGAAGCAAATAATTCATCCCGCGTTTCAAAAAACAGAAAGCCTACAGTTGCCCACGTTGCATGAATCCCGAACTCACTAAATAGTTTTAATAACCGTGGCACTACCTGACGCGTCACTAAAATATTTTCTGCCTTATCCTGTTTGACAAAATCACGTATACCCCAAATGAGTTCAAAGTCTAGAGAAATTATTAAAATCCCAGTTTGTTCAACCACAATCCAATCCTTTCTGAACGGTATTTTTTTTACGGGAGCAACTTAAATTCCTGTGCAGTCGAATCTACGTTGCCTTCCGCCGAAGGATTGATATCGATGGTTGCAAGAACGTTGAATCCATTTTCATCATCCCAAATTCCAGTATTAGCAAATCGAACTGAATATCGTGGATTCTCCATTAGGCTTTCATATGCATCGGGCATCCACACAGCCACGCGGTATTCACCCGCTGGAGCTGTAACAGGGATACGCAGTTGTGCGCGAAATGTGGATTCTTCACCTGGCGCCCAAAAACGTGGATCTTCAGGTAATTTCACCTTATACCGGACTGGCCCATCCAGCACAATATATATTGGTCTTGGGTTAACCATTGATGCGAAGCCATCATTTCGAATAGAAACTTCCAGATTTAAAATACCCCCAGGTGGCTCAATATTGTTAAAAGTTACTGAAGTAAGCAGAAACCGATACCCCAGTCGCGACTGAACTTCAGAAAAACAGCCCTGTTCTTCCCAGGCATCCAAAACGCTAGGATGCCACCCATCGTTTAATTCTGTGATATGCAAGATGGAAATCTCACTTAAAGCAGATTCACAATCACTGCGAGGCGGATTATAAGCACAACTCTCGCCACCTACCGGGACATAAGCGGTCATTTGTGAAAGATACTTAAATTCCTGCTCTCGAGTAAATGCACCTCGGCGGGCATACGTGTGTTCATCATCAATACTGGACAGGAAACAGTCATTGTGGAAACCCACTCGTGACTGATTCGAACCAGAAAAAGCATCTCCTTTAGAAACAGGTGTTGGAAATATTGTCATGATATCCATTGGGTAACGCAATAACACCATGCGATCTGCAGGAAGCGCATCAAGCAGAGAGAACAGCACCTTTTTTTTTGCGTTTATATTCCGGTCAAGCAGATTTGTGGATGTATGCCATTCTCCCCAAGCCCCAATAAACCCGGCTTCCATCCAGGCAATTACATCAGAATTCTTCTCGAGGATTGGTCTTATTTGCTGGATATGGTAAAGGATCATATCCAAGGGCGCATCTGGCTCCGGATTTGGATAGGGTCCATCATTATACGAAAAGCGTACTATCGCTTTAACGCCACTTCCCCGAATTGATGAGAACCAGGAATTCATCCTTTCTAGAAATTTTGCAGGCAAATCTACATTGCGATACTTATCAAGACGGATATCAACATAAACCAACGTGTAGCCCTCGTCGTAATATTGATGATAATCTTTGTCACGCAAATCTACATCGGTGGCAAATCCGCGTTCTGGGTTTTGAACATCATCACTTAACGAGCTAAAGAATTTTGTGATCTGCAGTGTCTCTGCCGTCTCGGGTGACACCGTGACTGTTTCAACAACATTCAATTCTGGCGCTTCAGCTGTCTGAGTTGAGATCATCGGGGCACATGAAAAGAGAAGACTGGCAATAACTAAGAACTGGATCAACTTCAGATTCATACAACATCCACCTAATATCACTTTCATATCAAAGCCAATATATATTAAAGTGTTGGACAACAACAACATCCAACACTTTGATATATAACGTACGTAAAGTTTGTCTACTCTTCTGTTTGTTCTTCATCCCGAATTTGTTTAACTGTTGATTTTCTCCTCCGCAGAAGGGCTGAAGCGGTGACAACAACAATGATTATTATAATAAGCATACCAGTTATCACCATGGCAGGCAAAACCCAAGACGGCTTGGCCGGGTTATTAAGAATCGTTTCAGACGAAGCAGGTGCGTTCGTTGGAACTGACGGCGGTGGGATAAATTCAAAAGTGGACCATATACGAGTGTCTGTGGATAAAACTTGTTTATTATTGACTACAGCAAAATTACCAGCAAGTCTTTCACGTGTATCATTCACAGTAAGAGCATTCGCGGCCCATGCTACTCCCTGCGGCATGTTACGAAACACTCCATACACAATATTAT
>DNDT01000135.1 GCA_003487525.1 Flavobacteriales bacterium | reverse complement strand
TATTCACAGGGGTATGGAGTGCACTCGTCAAATGCCATAATAATATCTGCTCCAATACTGCGCTGAATATCGATGGCATATTCGGGTGTAAAGAAATGTCTCTTTCCGTCAATGTGGGACGAGAATTTCACCCCTTCTTCCTGTATTTTTCGCCTGTCTGAAAGTGAATATACCTGATACCCGCCACTATCTGTTAGGATAGGACCGTTCCAGTTCATGAATTTATGCAGACCGCCCGCTTCCTCTATTACATCCAATCCCGGCCGTAGAAACAGGTGGTACGTATTGCCGAGGATAATCTCGGCTTCAATGTCCTCCTTTAAATCCCGTTGGTGAATTCCTTTAACCGTACCTGCCGTACCCACGGGCATGAATATCGGTGTATCAATGGCACCATGAGCAGTATGGAACCTTCCCGTTCTGGCACTGCTCTTCTTATCTTTAGCTTTGACTTCAAATTGACCCAACTGCTCTTGGAATTTCGGCAAAGATATTAAAGCAAGTCTATATTTTTGAATTCCTTTGCGCTCATAAGTTTATGCAACTACCAGGTTTTATTTTACTCATACTCTGTTACCTGACGCAGATCTTCTTTTACCTGAAGTTTTTCAGAAAAATAAAGAATATCCGTGGCCCAAATCAATCGGAGGGACTTTCAGTAAGTGTAATTGTCGTGGGAAAGAATGAAGCGGAGAATATCAAAACAAACCTTCCGCGCTTATGCACGCAGGATTATCCCAATTTCGAGGTACTGTATATGGATGATCATTCCACGGATGATACTAATTTGATAGTCAATGAATTATGTAAAAAGTACAAACATCTTAAACACCTGAACGCTTCGGATTCAATTAAAGGTAAAAAGGGCAAAAAATGGGCACTGAAAGAAGCGCGTGAAGCGGCAGGTAACGAAATCATTCTTTTGACGGATGCAGACTGTATTCCGGATTCCTCCTTATGGATAAAGCACATGGTGTCAAAATTTGACAGTCACATTGACGTTGTTCTGGGTATTGGTCAGTATAAGCGGGAAAGAGGCATGTTAAATATTCTTTTGCAATATGAGACCCTTTTTACAGCATTGTCTTATCTCGGTTTTGCCGCCGGAGGCAGCGCTTATATGGGTGTTGGCCGGAACCTCGCTTACAGAAAATCGATTCCTCAACTTGTGGAGGAAAAAGGTATGGAAATCCTGTCCGGTGACGATGATTTGTTCCTTCAGTCACGATTGAATGAAAGCAATGCAGCCATTTGCATCGAAAATGGATCATTTACGACGTCTCTTGGACCTAAGAGCTTTGGTTCATGGGTGAGACAGAAGAAAAGACATTATTCTGCCGCATTCCATTATTCCCTGCAGTCAAAGTCGCTTTTGTTTTTACTGAAGTTCTCTTTTTATCTTCCCAATTACTTGTTTTTGTGCTTGATTCTAACAAAATACGCACTTGCAATGTTAGCGTTGTTTGTTGTCAGGTCGCTTCTCTGGGCGAGGTATCTGAATAAAATTGGAACAAGACTTCATTTTCCACGTAGGATATATTTAGTACCTTGCTATGAAATATTTTTCAGCCTATTTGACACATGGATCACGATCACGAATCTGATGACAAAACCTCGTCGTTGGAAGTAAATAAAGCATTATCGGATAAAGCGCAACATGATTGTCGTCTCGTGAAACGTGCCCTTGAGAAAGGAGATCAACACGCATACGCCGAATTGATGGACAAATACAAAGAGTCCATCTACTTCATGATGTTTAAAATGGTTCAAAATGCGGATGATGCGGATGATTTGACCATTGAGGCCTTTGGAAAAGCATTTAAACGTCTTGATCAGTATGTTCCTGATTTTGCGTTTAGTACCTGGTTGTTTCGAATTGCCACAAATAATTGCATTGATTTCATTCGCCGAAAGAAGATTAAAACATTTTCGATTGATAAACCATACGAGGATAGCGAAGGCGACGAAAGTCACTTTACCCTTGAGTCCGCCGATTTGGATCCCGAGCAAACCTACATCAAGGAACAAAAAATCAAATTGATGAGGAAGGTGGTCGACCAACTGAAACCCAGATACAAAAACCTGGTAGTGCTCAGGTACTTTAATGAACTTTCCTACGAAGAAATTTCGGTGGAGTTAAACCTTCCCATAGGCACAGTGAAAGCTCAGCTCTTTCGGGCCAGGGAATTCCTTTTTCAAATTATGAAGAATAGCAGGGAAAAAATTTAAGAAACCCCGGCAACCGTCTCTTTTTTTGATATTTCATCATTTAATTATCTTTGCCGAATATTCAATTTGGATTCAATGGCGGTAAAAGATGTAAAATTTCCCAGAAACGAAAACACAGAATTCATCACTGAACTTCGGTTACGGGTAAATAAATACTTTAAAGACAACGGGATATCCAAGTACGGAGATTGGAGGCTGTATACTAAAACAGCTGCCTTGTTGGCTTTGTATTTTGTACCGTATTCGCTCATTATGTTTCAGGTAAGCGACAACATTGCGGTTAAATTTTTGCTCTGGTTGTTATTCGGACTTGGCCTGGCCGGTTTAGGACTAAGTGTGATGCATGACGCGGTTCACGGTGCGTATTCATCAAATAAGAAAATCAATAACTTTTTCGCCAATGTAATGGTGATCATCGGGGGCAGTAAGTTTACCTGGAATGTTCAGCACAATCAAAAACATCATTCCTACACCAATGTGGATGGAATTGACGAGGATATCGATCCGGGAATCATCATGAGGTTTTCACCCCATAAAAAGAGATACGGCATTCACAGGCTTCAGCATTTGTACGCCTGGTTCTTTTACGGTATAATGACCGTCTCATGGTCAACAGAAAAGGATTTTCGCCAGTTGTTCAGATACAGGAAAGAAGGAGCTTTCAAGGATCATAAAACCCCGTTTTCGACAGTTTTTGTGAAGATTTTCTTGTCAAAAGTTGTTTTTCACACGATCACACTCGTGTTGCCACTTATTGTATTGTCAGATCCCTGGGAGTTGATCGTTCTTTACAATTTATCCATGCACTTTATTGCAGGGTTGGTTATGGCCTGCGTGTTTCAGCCTGCGCATGTAATGCCTGAAAAGGTGTTTCCTCTGCCGGACGATAAAGGCAGTATGGAGAATAACTGGGCCATTCATCAATTGCTCACAACAGCGAATTTCTCCCCGAATAGCAGGATTCTTTATTGGTATGTTGGCGGTTTGACGCATCAGATAGAGCATCACTTATTTCCGAATATTTGCCATATCCATTACAAAGAACTTTCGAAAATTGTGAAAAAGACCAGCGAAGAATTCGGCTTACCATACCATGTTCAGCCAAATTTTATCACTGCGCTCAAGCACCATACGCGCATGCTTAAAATGCTTGGAAAATTCGATACGTTGCCTGTTCTGGGTTAACGAG